>NZ_JBFUMY010000081.1:0-24855 GCF_054049135.1 Kitasatospora sp. P5_F3
GCTCCCCGGTGACGGGGAGCCGCCCCATGACGCGGCGGTCTTAGCGGGCGCCACCGGCGGCACCGCGGCGGATGCCCAGGCGCTCGACGAGGGTACGGAAGCGCTCGATGTCCTTGGCGGCCAAGTACTTCAGCAGCCGGCGGCGCTGGCCGACCAGGATCAGCAGGCCACGACGCGAGTGGTGGTCGTGCTTGTGCAGCTTGAGGTGCTCGGTCAGGTCCGAGATACGACGGGAGAGCATGGCGACCTGGACCTCGGGAGAGCCGGTGTCGCCCTCCTTCTGGCCGAACTCGGTGATGATCTGCTTCTTGACGTCAGCGGCGAGAGCCACGGCATCTCCTTCAAGGTTTCCGAGTGACCCCTGGTAGACGGCACAAGGGTCTGACTGAACTCGGACTGCCCAAGAGTACCAGCGCCCGCCGTCCCCCCATTCCGCGGGGTGACGGCGGGCAGGTGGACGGCGGGCGGGTGGCGGGTCGCAGGTCTCAGCTGGTGGCGCCGCGCACCAGGCCGTAGATGTCGAGCACGGCCAGCGCGAGCGGGACGAGCGCGATCAGCATCACGCTGTCCACCATGTCCAGGATGCGACCCCAGAACGGGGACACCCCGGACTTCGGGACGACCAGGGCGATGCCGGTCAGGATGGCCGCGCCGGCCGCGATCGAGGCGGCCAGCCAGACCGTGCGCAGGTCCACCGCGGTGGAGCTGGTCGCGGTCAGGATGAAGTGCGGGGTGTGCAGCGAGAGGCCGATCACCAGCAGCGCCAGGCCGGCCAGCCCGGCGATGGTGAGCGCGAAGACCTGACCGGTGTAACGGAACAGCCGGGCCCGCAGCATGGTGGTCATGCCGACCGCGAGGGCGAGCAGCTCGGCCCACATCCGGTCACTGAAACCGAGCACCGCGCAGGAGCCGACCAGCACCGCGGCGCAGCCGCCGACCAGGCCGACCAGCACCTCGTGGCCGCGGCGGGCCTGGTGCGCGATCCGCTCGTACTGGACGGCCTCCGAGCGGCTGGCCTCCTCGGCGTAGCCGGCACTGCGGGTGCTGGTCTGGCCGGGGGCGTTGAAGCCGACCGGGAGCCGGGCGAAGCGGGCCGAGAGGGCGGGCAGGAAGCCGATCGCGGCGACGGCGGCGACCGCGGTGACGGCCGCGATGTCGGTGGCCGAGGTGTCGGACATCAGCACGGCGGCGAACGAGGCCAGGGTGCCCGCGGCGGCCAGGAAGGAGGAGGCCACGAAGACCGAGTCCTTCTCCGGCAGCATGCCGACCAGCAGGACCGAGACCACCAGCACGGCGACGCAGCCGACCAGCAGCTGGATCCGGCCGGGACCGTCACCGACGGTGGAGACCGCGATGATGCCGGACCCGGCGATCAGCGCGTGCGGCAGGGCGCCGAGGCCGAGCGCGAGGCCCGCGTCGTGGTCCTGGTAGACCCGGGCCCGGACCGCGGCGAAGGCGACCAGCACGACGGCGATGACGCCGGACAGGATGCCGGGCAGGCCGTTCATGTCGTGCCGCAGGTCGGAGAACCAGAGCGCGAAGCCGAGCAGCCCGAGCAGCACCCCCGCGCCGATCAGACCGAAGGAGCGCATCAGCTCCGGGCCCCAGAACCGGCGGTCGGCGGCGACCGCACTGGCGATCGCGTCGGCCACGTCGTCGTAGACGGCCGGCGGCAGCGACTCGGCGAACGGACGCAGGCTCAGCAGGTCGCCGTCCCGGATCTGCTGGGCGGCCAGCGGCAGTCCGCTGTCCAGCACGGTGCCGTCCCGGCGCACCAGGTGGAAGCCGGTCGGCGCACCGTCCACCTGGGTCTGGCCGGAGAGGCGCAGTACCTCGGGGTAGATGTCCGCGAGCGGCACATCCTCCGGCAGTGCGACGTCGATCCGGCTGTCCGGTGCCACGACGGTGACCCGGCAGAATCCGGTCGTAGCGTTTGAGCTCACCGGCGCTTCCCCCTGTTGCTGTGTCCGTTGGTCAGCTTGGCGCCCTTGGCGGACGGGAACGCAGCCCGGTTCATCAATGCGGGCGATCCGACCAAGAGTTGGCGCGGCGACACCCTACCGCCAGATGGGGTACGGAGCGATACCGGCCCCCGGACGCACCGTCAAGCCGTGACCAGCCAGCCGAGTTACGCCCCCGCGCTCGAACAGATCGGGGCCGACCAGTAGGATCGGCCCCTGCGCGAGGCGTACGGGGGCGAGACGCGCGACCCGTGAGTGCCTGCGATCGGCGGAGCGGGGGCGGCGTCATCACACGGGGCGCCCTCATCCCGTACGTATCCCAGTTGCGTGAGGGTTGATGCCAGTGAGTGTGATTACGGTCAAGCGCCCGGCCCGGGCGTATCCGCCGCCGGTGCCGGACGATGCAGTGGAGCTGGTGCCTCC
Source organism: Kitasatospora sp. P5_F3 (assembly GCF_054049135.1). Taxonomy (NCBI): domain Bacteria; kingdom Bacillati; phylum Actinomycetota; class Actinomycetes; order Kitasatosporales; family Streptomycetaceae; genus Kitasatospora; species Kitasatospora sp. P5_F3. The sequence goes on from NZ_JBFUMY010000081.1 coordinate 2,385, forward strand.
GCCCGAGTTGCCGCGGGGCGGTGCCGAGGACTGGATGATGTCCCTGTTGCCGCTGCTCGGCATGGGTGGTTCGGCGGCCTTCCTCTTCGGCGGCCAGGGGCCGATGAAGATGATGGGTGTCCTGATGGTCGCCTCCACCGCCGGTATGGCGGTGGCCCAGATCGTCAAGGCCCGCAAGGGCGGCAGCGCGGGGACCGCGGACGAGCGCCGCGACTACCTCAAGTACCTGCAGCAGATGCGCCGTCAGGTCCGCCGGACGGCGGACCGGCAGCGCGGTGCGCAGCTTTTCCTGCACCCGGAGCCGGACCAGCTCTGGTCGATCGTCACCGAGGGCCGTCGGCTCTGGGAACGGCGGCCGACCGACCCGGACTTCGCGCAGATCAGGCTCGGCCGCGGGCCGCAGCAGCTCAGCACTCCGCTGAAGGCGCCGGAGACGGCGCCGCTGGACGAGCTGGAGCCGCTCTCGGCGGCCGCCATGAAGGACTTCCTGACCGCCCACGGCACCCTGCACGACCTGCCGTTGGCGATCTCGCTGCGCGCCTTCTACCACATCACGGTCTGCGGCGACCCGGACACCGTCTACGGCAACGTCCGGGCGATGCTGGCCCAGTTGACCACCCTGCACTCCCCCGACGACCTGGTGGTCGGCGTGGCCGCCGCACCGGGTGCGATCGACGAGTGGGAGTGGGCGAAGTGGCTGCCGCACACCCAGCACCGCAAGGAGAGCGACGGCGCGGGTTCGCGCCGTCTGATCGCCGCCGGTCTGGGTGAGCTGGAGGTGCTGCTGGCCGACGAGTTGGCCGGGCGCAAGGGCTTCGCCCGGGACGCCGTGGCCTCGCCGGACCAGCCGCACCTGGTGATCGTGATGGACGGCGCCGCGGTGCCGCACGACTCGGTGCTGGCCGGCGCGGAGGGCGTCGAGGGCGTCACCATCATCGAGGTCGTCCCGGGTGACCTGGACGAGCCCAGCGGTCACCTGGTGATCACGCTGGCCAAGGACGAGCTGCTGCTGGAGTCCGCCTCCGGTGCCTCGTACTCCGGCAAGCCGGACAGCCTGTCCTCCTGGCAGTCCGAGGCGCTGGCCCGGCAGTTGGCCCCGTTCCGGGTCTCGGCGGGCGGCGACGACGGCGACCCCTCGCTGGTCTCGATGGACTTCACCGAGATGATGGACACCGGCGACCCGGGTGCCTTCGACCCGGCCCGGATGTGGCGTCCGCGCCCGATGCGGGAGAAGCTCCGGGTCCCGCTCGGGGTCGGCACCAACGGCGAGTACGTCTGGCTGGACATCAAGGAAGCCTCGCTGGAGGGCATGGGCCCGCACGGCATGTGCGTCGGCGCGACCGGTTCCGGCAAGTCCGAGGTGCTCCGCACCCTGGTGCTGGCGCTGGCCGTGACGCACTCCTCCGAGGTGCTCAACTTCGTGCTCGCCGACTTCAAGGGTGGCGCGACCTTCGCGGGTATGTCGGAGATGCCGCACACCGCCGCGGTGATCACCAACCTCGAGGGTGAGCTCACCCTGGTCGACCGCATGCGCGACTCGATCGAGGGCGAGATGAACCGCCGTCAGGAGCTGCTGCGGACGGCGGGCAACTACGCGAACATCAACGAGTACGAGCGGGCCCGCGCCGCCGGTGCCGCGCTCGACCCGCTGCCCTCGCTGGTCATGATCATCGATGAGTTCTCCGAACTCCTCAGCGCCAAGCCGGACTTCATCGACCTGTTCATCCAGATCGGCCGGATCGGCCGTTCGCTGGGTATGCACATGCTGCTCGCCTCCCAGCGACTGGAGGAGGGCAAGCTGCGCGGTCTGGACACCTTCCTGTCCTACCGGCTCGGCCTGCGCACCTTCTCGGCCGCCGAGTCGCGGGCCGCGATCGGTGTGCCGGACGCCTACCACCTGCCGCCCGTCCCCGGTGTCGGCTACCTCAAGTTCGGCTCCGACGTGATGGAGCGGTTCCGGGCGGCGTACGTCTCCGGTGCCTACCGTCCGCCGGGCGCGGTCCGGGTCACCGGCGGCCGGGCGGTCACCGCTCTGCCGGTGCTGTTCACCGCGGCCGAGGTCGCGGTGATCGAGCCGGAGGTGGAGGAGGTGATCGAGGAGGTCGCGGAGATCGACGACTCGCTGCTGGACACCATGCTGGACGTGTTCGTGTCCCGCATGATCGGCCAGGGCCCGCCGGCCCACCAGGTCTGGCTGCCCCCGCTGGAGTCCGCACCGACCGTCGACCAGCTCGTCCCGCCGCTCCAGGTGACGCCCGAACGCGGGCTCACCTCACCGGAGTTCGGTGCGCTCGGCCGGCTGGTGGTGCCGGTCGGCATCGTCGACAAGCCGCGCGACCAGCGCCGCGACGTGCTCTACCAGGACTACTCCGGCGCGGCCGGTCACGGTCTGATCGTCGGTGGCCCGCGCTCCGGCAAGTCCACGATGATCCGGACCATGGTGGCGGGCTTCGCGGTCACCCACACCCCGGTCGAGGCGCAGTTCTACCTGCTCGACTTCGGCGGTGGCGGCTTCCAGGGCCTGCAGGGCCTGCCGCACGTCGGCGGGGTGGCCGGGCGACTGGACGTGGAGAAGGTCCGACGGACCATCAGCGAGGTGCACGGCGTGCTCAACCGCCGTGAGGAGCTGTTCCGGGCGACCGGGATCGACACCATCGCCACGTACCGGACCAAGCGGGCCAACGGCCAGCTCCCGGACGAGCAGTTCGGCGACGTCTTCCTGATCATCGACGGCTGGCTCACCTTCAAGCAGGAGTTCGAGTCCCTCGAACCGGTCATCGCCGACATCGGCCAGCGTGGTCTCGGCTACGGCGTGCACATCATCCTGACCGCCGCCCGGTACGCCGAGGTCCGCCCGGCGCTCAAGGACCTGCTGCAGAACCGCACCGAGCTGCGGCTCGGTGACTCGATGGAGTCCGAGATCGACCGCAAGGTCGCGCAGAACGTCCCGGCCGGGCAGCCAGGCCGCGGTCTCACCGCGGACAAGCTGCACTTCCTGTCCGGTCTGCCCCGACTGGACGGTTCCTCGGAGATCGAGGACCTGGTCGACGGTGTCACCGACCTGGTCGAGCAGGTCGCCTCGGCCTGGACCGGGCCGCGCGCCCCGCAGGTCCGGATGCTGCCCCAGGTGCTGGACGGCAACTCGCTGCCCAAGGGCTTCGAGCGGCCCGAGCTCGGTATCTCGTTCGCCGTCGACGAGGTCGAACTCGCCCCGGTGTTCCTCAACTTCGAGACCGACCCGCTCTTCGTGGTGTTCGGTGAGAGCGAGTCCGGCAAGTCCGCGGTACTGCGGATGCTGATCAAGCAGATCACCGAGCGGTACACCCCGGACCAGGCCGGCATCGTGGTCGGCGACTTCCGCCGCTCACTGCTCGGTGTGGTGCCGCCGGAGTACCTGGTCGAGTACGCGGCGGCGGCGCCCGCCATGCAGGCGATCGTGGAGATGCTCCGCGGCGCCTGCGGGCGACGACTGCCGGGCCCGGACGTCACGCCGGAGCAGCTGCGCAACCGCAGCTGGTACACCGGCAAGGACATGTTCGTGATCGTGGACGACTACGAGCTGGTCGCCACCTCCTCGGGCAACCCGATGGCACCGCTGGCCGAGTTCCTGCCGTTCGCCCGCGACATCGGCCTGCGCATCATCATCGCGCGCAACGCCGGTGGCGCCGGACGCTCGCTGTTCGAGCCGATCATGCAGCGGATGAAGGAGCTCGGCGGTCAGGGCCTGATCATGTCCGGCGACAAGAACGAGGGTGCGCTGCTGGGCACCGTCAAGCCGCAGCCGCTGCCCCCGGGCCGCGGCCAGCTGGTGACCCGCCGTCAGGCGGCCGGCCACACCGTCCAGGTGGGCTGGCTCCCGGCGCCGTAACGGGCCACCGCGCAACGGGGCCGGGGGGGGGGGGGGGGGGGGGGGGGGGGGTACCTGCTGTCAGTCCTCAACCCGGCGCCTGCGGTCCCGCAGCACCACCGAGCCGCCGGCCAGGCCACCGACCAGCAGGCCGCCGACGCCGAGCGCGTAGGTGGCGGTGCGGGCGTCCCGGTCCTGCTGGGTCTCGGCCAGGCCGAGCGGCTGGGCCTGCAGCCTGACCTGCCCGGCCAGGTTCACCGGCGGGTCGTCGACCGGCCCCTCGGCGTCGACGGGCGGGGCCGGGGCGTTGCTGGTGACCGCCTGCACCGGGTCGACCACTCCCCAGCCGATGAAGCGGTTCCGCGTGCGCTCCACGCGCTGCGCGGTCTGCATGATCCGGATCCGGATCTGATTCGCCGTCCACTTCGGGTACTTCTGCTTGAGCAGTGCGGCCACACCCGCCACGTACGGGGTGGAGAAGCTGGTGCCGTTGTCCACGCAGTGGCCGTTGGTGGGCACGGTGGAGAGCATCTCCACGCCGGGCGCGACCACGTCGACGAACTCGCCGTACTGGGAGAACGAGGCCCGCTCGTTGTTCCGGTCCGAGGCGCCGACCGCCAGCACGGTCGGCAACGAGGCCGGGTAGGTTTCGGCCTCCAGGCCGTCGTTGCCCGCCGAGGCGACCACCACGACGTTCTTGGCCTCGGCCTCCTTGAGGACGGCCTCCAGCTCGGCCCGGCCCGGGAAGAAGCCGTCCTTGCCGGTGGCCCGGACGTCCTGCGAGATGTTGATGACATCGGCCTGGCGGGCCAGCGCGCCCCTGATGGCCTCCACCAGGGTGGTCACGTCGCCGTTGCCCTGGCTGTCGTTCTGCCGGTACGCAATGATGGTCGCGTCGGGCGCGAGCCCGGAGAAGCCGATGCCGGGGACCTTCCTGGCCGCGATGATGCCGGCCACCTTGGTGCCGTGGCCGACCATGTCGGTCACGCCGGTGCCGGGGACCTTCTCGTTGTTCTTGGACTTGTCGCGCAGCGAGGAGTCCGCGTCCTCGACCTTGCCGATCAACTGCGGGTTGACCGCGTCCACACCGGTGTCGATCACCGCGACCTTGACCCCCTTGCCGGTGATCGCATCCTGCTTCGGCCCTGGAGCGGCCCAGAGCTGCTCCAGCACCACCTTCTGCAGCGACCAGGGCATGCTGGGCACGGGGTTGGAGGGGAACTTGCACTCCGCCGAGGCGGAGATCCCCACCGGCGGATAGAACACACCGGCCGAGGGCGCGGGTGTCGGCGCGGCCAGCGCGGGTCCGGCGGTCATCCCGCCGATCACTCCCAGCGCGACGGACACGGCGGCGACCCTGCGGTACGTACCGAACGACACCTGACTTCCCCTCATGCTCCCACCCTGCACCGTGCCCCCGTGGAACGGCCTTGCCGGACGGTCGAGTTGGACCGGCCGGTGGTACACACCTGGGGCGGGCGCCCGGTCGGACGCCCGCCCCATGAGATTTCCTACCATCCTGCGCCGTACGGGACGGCGGCCGGATCAGCTCCAGACAGACGCGTTCTTGCTCTCGGTCTGCTGGTAGCTCTGGGCCGCGTTGTCCAGCGACTGCGAGATCTGCTGGAGCGCCTGCTGCAGGTCCGCCGCGCTGGCGTCCCACTGCTGCTGACGGGCCTGGTAGCCCTCACGGGCCTGGCCCTGCCAGCTGTTGGCGATCCGGGCGACGCCCGCCTTCAGATCGTCCAGCTGGGTCTGGATGCGCTGGGCACCCTGCTTCACCTCGGAACTCGCGTTCGCGATGGTAGAGAAATTAACGAGAATCGAGTCGCCCATGGTGTCCCCTTTTCCAATGGAGTCGAATCGGTCCTATTGCCGGACCGGTACTTGCCTGTCTGCGGACGAGCCGAAGGCTCAGAAGCCGCCGGTACCCATCGCCGACCGCTGCTCTTCCTCGGTCTGGGCGTACTGCTTCGTGGTCGCCTCGATGGCCTGACGGATCTCGTCGAGAACCTGGTTCAGCTTCGTGGCGTCCTCGTTGAAGCGGGTCTGCAGCTGCTGGTACGCAGCAGCAGCCTGACCCTGCCAGCCCTGCTTGATCTCGTCAACGAGCGTGTTGAGCCGCTGGATCTCGCCCTGCACCGATGAGTTCACCTCACCGATGCGGTTCGCGAAAGCAATCATTTCGTCAGCGGTCGTCGTGAACTGACCAGACATGATCTACCGTCCCCCATGAGACAGACATCCCCACGGACCGTCCCGACACGGACGGCCGTCGAACACCACGGTGTGGTGCACTCCAGAACTGTAGCCGCCGACCGCAAGTCACCCAACACCGGGAGCCAGGTAGTTACCAAGCCATGACACTGGGGCGCGGTCGGCCAACTGACAGAGTGTCAGGCGAGTTGGGGCTGAAGTGCGTCGCTCTTGCTGAGGATCGGTCCGGCCGGCACCAGGTTGGCCCACAGCTGCGGCACCGGCACCGGCACCACCTTGTCGAAGCCGAGCCTGGCCTGGTTCTCGTTCACCTGCTCCTGGCCGGGCTGCTGCTCCTGGCCGGGCTGCTGTTCCTGCCCCGGCTCCTTCGGGGCAGCCGAGGCGCCGGTCTTGCCGCTGCCGTCGTTGTTGGTCGGCACGGGGTAGCGCAGGCCGGTCTCGGTGATCAGGTAGTTCCTGCCGGAGCTGCCCGGGGCGGAGGAGTCCAGGGCCCGGAACAGCAGACCGTGGCCGGGCGAGACCCGGGCACTGGAGGCCCCGGCGACGATCGGGGCCGGGTAGTCGGCATCGGCCCAGACCGACCGCTTGATCTTGACGCCGTCCATCCCCTCGAAGGTGCTGCACACCTTGGTCCGACCCAGGTGGTTAACCGCCTTCTCGGCCGGCTTCTCGTCGGGGATGTCCGCCGCGTCGTTCATGGCCTTGGGGTCCATCACGCCCTTGAGCGCCGCGTACTCGGCGGCTGAGAGCGTGTAGGTCTTCGCCGGGCCGTTGTCGTAGACCTTGCCCAACTTCGGGTTGCTGAGCGCCAGTTCGGCCTGGAACGGCGAGAGTTCGTAGAGCTTGTCGATGCCCACCATGAAGTAGCTCTTGTCGTAGTTGAGCAGCCGGCCCACCCGCCGCTCGGCCTGCTTCTCGAGTTGGGTCAGCTTGGACGGGACCACCTGGCCGTCCTTGAAGTCGGTCGGCAGCTTGTACTCGATCGCGTCCCCCTTCTCCAGGGTGGCCAGCCACTCCGCGGTCACCCGCTGCGGCTTGTCCGCCAGGTCGCTGCCGAACAGGCTGCTCGCGATCAGCCCGCGCTCGGCCTTGTCGGAGGTCGGGGCACCGATCACGTGCATGGTGCCGGTCCGGTCCACCATGAACTGACCGGCCAGGCCCGCCGAGTCCACCGGGGCCTGGACGTAGAGCGACTCCCCGGCGCCGAGCACCAGCTTGGGGTCGGCCAGCCGCGTGGCGTCCTTGTCGGCGGCCACGAAGACGGCCTGGTTCGGCGGCGTCTTCTCGTCGGCGCCCGGGCTGTTGCAGACCGACCACTTCTTGTTGGTCTGGCCCGCCACGTCCGCCTTCGGCAACTTGTCCGGGGCGTACGGGATGCCGATGGTGGCGCCGTGGTTCGGGTAGGCGTCCAGCACCTTGTCCTCCACGATCACCACCTTGGCGTTGGCCTGCAGCACCAGCCGGGCCGAGGACATGTTGAGCACCTGGTGCAGGACCTTGGTGTTCTTCTCACCCGGCAGGATCACGTACCGGGTGGTCGACTGCTTGCCCTGGATGATGTTCGAGCCGCTGTCCCAACCCTTGGGCGCAGCAGGCTTGATGACGCCCCACATGGCAAAACCCGCCACGATCACGACCCCGATCACCACACTCGGCAGTACGGCCTTCACCGGCCGGGGCGCGTCCTCGTCATTGCCGCCGCCGGAAGGCAGCAGAAAGGCACCTACCGTGCGCTTTCGCGCCGCGGTGTACGCGTTCAGCTCGTCGCGGCGTGATGCCATGCTCGTCGTCTCCCCTGTTCGACAACTGTGGGTACGTCAGCCCGACCGGCTCGTACGCGAGTCCGGGCGTGAAGGCCGTGCGTGAGTCTGCCACCCGCCGGGTGCACGTCGCAGTCCACCCTCTACGATGCGGCAGCAGACGGTGAGTACGGTACGGGTACGGTTTGCCGACCGGTCAACCGGGCCGTGATATCTGATCAGAGAGGGCCACTCGGGGGATGCCAAGCCAGACCGCTCCAGGGCGACGCAGCACATCGCACGGCGGGGGGAGCCGCGGTCGCCGGGCGCAGCCCGCGCCGACCCGCTCCACCGCACCGGTACCGGTCAAGGTGCACCCACGGCCCGGCCTGCTCGGCACCCGCCTGCGGCTCCAGCAGATCGTGCTGCTGGAGGTCGCGGTGGCGCTGCTGGCCGTCGGATGGACCATCAACAAGATGATGGTCGGGGTGTTCGCCGTACCGGCCGCACTGATGGTGGTGCTCGCCCTGGTGCCGTTGAACGGCCGGACCCTGTCCGAGGGTCTGCAGGTCCGCTCCGCGCTGAGCGCCCGCCGCCGGCAGGCCCAGCTCAACGTGCCACCGCCGGGCACCGACCCGGCGCTGGCGCCCGCGCTCGAACTCGAGCCCGCGCTGCGCACCTGCACCCACGCCACCGAGGCCGACCTCGGCGGCGGCCGCCCGGTCCGCCGGGAGACCGGCATGGTCGGTGACGGCACCTTCCTCACCTCGATCCTGCTGGTGCAGGCCAAGGACCAGCCGCTGCGGCCGCACCGCACCGCGCTGCCGCTGCCGCTGGACGTGATCTGCTCGGCCCTCCAGGTGGACGACATCGCCCTGGAGTCCGTCCAGTTGGTGCAGCACACCCAGCCCGCCCCGGCCCCGCACCTGCCGGACCAGTCGCTGGCCGCCCGCGCCTACCACCAGCTCCCGGACGGCCTGGCCACGCCCGGCCTGCGGCTCACCTGGGTCGCGCTCAAGCTCAGCCCCGAGCTGACCAACAGCGCGGTCGAGGCCCGCGGCGGCGGCGAGGAGGGCGCCCGCAAGGCGCTCCAGCGGGTCACCGACCAGCTGGCCGGGCGGCTCAACAGCGCCGGGTTCACCGCGACCGTGCTGGACGAGCGCGAGCTGATCGCGGCGCTGGCCATCTCGATCTGCGCCAACCCGATCGCGGTGGCGGGCCGTCAGGGCACCGGCGGCGGTGGCGGCAACGGCCGCCGGACCCAGGAGAGCCGGAAGTTCTGGCGGATCGACGACCGCTGGCACGCCACCTACTGGATCTCCAAGTGGCCCCAGCTCAGCCGCCCCGGCGGCACCCCGGGCCGGATCGCCGCGCCCGATCTGGTCAACCTGGTCACCAGCACGCCCGCACTGGCCAGCACCTTCAGCCTGACCGCGAGCCGCGGCACCGGTGACTCGGTGGCGATCAGCGGACACGTCCGGATCACCGGCCGCAGCGAGAGCGAGATCGCCCAGGTCGGGCGCCTGGTGGAGTCCCGCGCGCAGAGCACCGGGATCGGCCTGACCCGGCTCGACCTGGAGCAGGCCCCCGGCCTGCTCGCCACGCTGCCCCTGGGAGGGACTTCCTGATGGCCTATCAGACCTACCCGGACCAGGCGCCGGCCGATCCCGCCGCCCGTCCCACCCGGCTGCTCCCCGGCTTCGGCCTGCGCGGCCCGCGCCGCGAGCGCCACGTGCTCTCCCCAGAGGACCTCAGCGCACTGGCCTTCCCGGTCGGCGACGACGGTGTGGTGATCGGCGTCGACCCGCAGCACCAACCCGCCGTGCTCGGCCTGTTCCGGCCCACCTCGTACGAGCTGGTGCTGGTCGGCGGTCTGTGGACCGCGCAGGTGATCGCGCTCCGGGCGGCCGCCACCGGTGCCCGGATCGCGGTCGAGACCGGCCGTCCGCAGGCCTGGTCCTCGATGGCCCAGGCGGCCGGCGGCGGTCAGCCGTGTGTGACGGTGCACCAGGTCGGCCGGCTCGGCGCCCAGGGTGCCTCGGTCGCCTCCCCCGTGCTGGTGGTCCGCGACCTCGGTGCCCGGCCGCCGCGCAGCCGGCTCTCCGCCTCGCCCTGGCAGACCACCCTCACCCTGCTCCCGTACCTCGGACCGAACGCGGCCCGGGTGCTGAACGCGGCCGATCTGGTCGGTATCCAGCGGGTCTCCCCGCAGGAGGCCGAGCTGCTGGCCCGGCTGCTCTCGCTCGGCGACCAGGAGGTGGCCGCGCTGCCCACCCTCGGCGACAACATCACGCTGTGGGCGACCCGGATGCGGCGCCAGTTCGTGATGACCAACCCCGGCGAGGCCGAGGGCCAAGTGCTCGGCGGCCCGCGCCGGATGGACTGAGCGATTCGATCCCGGAGGGGTCCGCATACTGGGTGATCCGGTGTGCGGGCCTCTCCTTTCGTCCACGATGGTGTGAGTTCCGGCACCGCCTGTGAGCGGTCGGGAAACACGTCCTAGTCTTGTGCCGACGGCACCGCGAACAGCGGCGGCGAACACGAGGGAGCCCAAGTGAGCAGCGATCGGGACGGCGTCTACGTCGGCGACAACGCGGCGGAGGACGACGACGACTGGTCGGACGTTCCTGACTACTCCCCGCCGTCCTGGTACACCCAGAGCGACGCACCCGCCGCTCCCGCACCTGCCCCCGCCCCCGCTCCCGCCCCCGTTCAGGCCCAGCCCGCGCCCGCTCCGGTGGCCCCGGTGCCGCCGGCGCCCGTACCGGTGGCCGAGGCTCCCGCGCCGGTGCCGGTGACCCCGCCCGCTCCCGTGCCTGCGCCGTCGCCGTCGCCCGAGATGACCGAGACCGCGCTGCTGCCCCCGGTCGCCGACGGCCCCCAACCCGGGCCCGCGCCGGTCGAGTTGCAGTCGGCTCCCGCGCCCGGCCCGGTGCCGGTGACCCCGCCCGCACCGGCACCGCCGGTGGCCGAGGCACCGCCGGTGCCCGCGCCGCAGCCGTACCCGGACGTCCCCCAGCAGCAGCCCCAGCAGCAGCCGCCGTACCCGCAGCAGCCCTACCCCCAGCAGGCCCCGCCGCCGGTGGACCCGCGCCAGGGCGGTTGGCCGCAGCCCCAGCAGCAGCCCTACCCGCAGCAGCAGGTGCCGCCCCAGCAGCCCCAGCAGCAGCCGCCGTACCCGCAGCAGGCCATGCCGCAGGCACCGGTCGCCTTCCAGGGCCAGGGCGGGCAGCAGCAGATGTCGCACGGCGCGGCGCTCGGCTACACCGCCGCGGTCGAGCTCTCCTCGGACCGGCTGCTGCGCGGCCAGCCGAAGCAGCAGAAGGAGTCCCGCTTCAAGTTCGGCGGCAAGGCGGCCGAGGCCGACCGGGCCCGCCGGCTCGAGCTGATCCGGACGCCGGTGCTGAGCTGCTACCGGATCGCGGTGATCAGCCTCAAGGGCGGCGTCGGCAAGACCACGACCACCACCTCGCTCGGTGCCACGCTGGCCACCGAGCGGCAGGACAAGGTGATCGCGATCGACGCCAACCCGGACGCGGGCACGCTCGGCCGCCGGGTGAAGCGGCAGACCGGCGCGACCATCCGTGACCTGGTGACGGCCATCCCGCACCTGCGCAGCTACATGGACGTCCGCCAGTTCACCTCGCAGGACCTGCACTCGGGCCTGGAGATCCTGGCCAACGACGTCGACCCGGCCGTCTCGACCACCTTCAACGACTCGGACTACCGCTCGGTGATCCAGGTGCTCGGGCAGCACTACCCGATCATCCTGACCGACTCCGGCACCGGTCTGCTGTACAGCGCGATGCGCGGGGTGCTCGACCTGGCCGACCAGCTGATCGTCGTCTCCACACCGAGCGTGGACGGCGCCAGTTCGGCCTCCACCACGCTGGACTGGCTCTCCGCGCACGGCTACGCCGACCTGGTGCAGCGTTCGATCACGGTGGTCTCCGGGGTCCGCGAGACCAGCAAGATGATCAGGGTCGAGGACATCGTCGCGCACTTCCAGACCCGCTGCCGCGGCGTCGTGGTGGTGCCGTTCGACGAGAGCCTGGCGGCCGGCGCCGAGGTCAACCTGGCGATGATGCGGCCCAAGGTCAGGGACGCCTACTTCGAACTCGCCACCATGGTCGGCGAGGACATCATGCGGGCCCAGCACGCGGCCGGCGGCTGGGGCCAGCCCCAGCAGGGCGGCTACCCCGGCCAGCCGCCGCAGCAGGGCTACCCCGGGTACCCCCAGCAGGGCGGCTACCCGCAGCAGCAGCCGGGCTATCCGCCGCAGCAGGGCGGCTACCCCCAGCAGGGCGCGCCGTGGGCCCCGCAGCCCGGGTACGGGCAGCAGCCGCCGCCCCCGCCCGGCGCCCAGCCGCTTCCGCAGGAGTGGTCCCAACAGGGGCAGCAGCAAGGGCAGCAGGGCGGGCAGCAGCCCGGCTACGGGTACCCGCCGCCGCAGCCCGACGGCCGGCAGCAGCCGCCCCCGCAGGGGTACGGCTACCCGCCGCCGCAGCCGCAGCAGCAGTAGCAGTAGCAGTAGCAACGACGGAGGAGGGGGGCSGGCCCCCCCCCCCCCCCTCCTCCGGTGCTTCTCCCCGGCCCGGTCAGGCCGGTGACGACTCGTCGGTCAGCTCCCTGGCCCGCTTGACGTCGTCGGCCATCCGGTCCAGCAGTGCGTCGATCGAGTCGAACTTCTCCATCCCGCGCAGGTACGCCAGGAAGTCGACCGCCACGTGCAGGCCGTACAGGTCGAGACCGACCCGGTCGATGGCGTACGCCTCGACCGTGCGGCTGGTGCCGTCGAAGGTCGGGTTGGTACCCACCGAGATCGCCGCGGGCATCCGCTCCCCGGCCGCCGTCAGCCACCCCGCGTAGACCCCGTCGGCCGGGATCGCGCTGTGCGGGACAGTGTCGACGTTGGCGGTCGGGAAGCCCAACTCCCGGCCGCGCTGCGCCCCCTGGACCACCACGCCCTCGACCCGGTGCGGCCGGCCGAGCACCTCGGCGGCCGCCGTGAGGTCGCCCTCCGAGACCAGTCGCCGGGCCAGCGTGGAGGAGAACGGCACACCCGCCGCCCCGCGTACCTGGAGGTCGAGCACCTCCACCTCGAAGTCGTCGGCCCGGCCCAGCTCGGCGAGCAACTCCACGTTCCCGGCGGCCCGGTGGCCGAACCGGAAGTTCGGGCCCTCGATCACCAGCCGGGCGTGCAGCGCCTCCACCAGCACCTGCTGGACGAAGAACTCCGGCGACTCCTTCGAGAACTCCGCGGTGAACGGCAGCACCAGCACCGCGTCCACCCCCAGCGCCTCGATCAGCTCAGCCCGGCGCGGCTGCGGCGCCAGCAGCGCCGGGTGGCTGCCGGGGCGGACCACCTCGCTCGGGTGCGGGTCGAAGGTGACCACGACGGCCTTCGCCGCCAGCTCACGGGCCCGCTTCACCGCCCGACTGATGATCAGTTGGTGGCCGCGGTGCACACCGTCGAACGATCCGATGGTGACGACGCTGCGCCCCCAGTCCCCGGGGATCTCCTCCAGGCCACGCCAGCGCTGCACCCTGACCGCTCCTCGTTCCGAACCGGCGTACGTCGTCCGCACGCTCTCGCTTCCTACCGAACCCCTATAGCGTGCCATGCGCCCGAAGCTGTGTCGGCACCAGCGTCACCCAACCCGGCCCGCCGGACGCACCTGACGGACCACGGCGCCCCGCTCGGCCTCCGCCGCGGCGTACTGCGGATCGCGGCCGCCCGCCACCAGCAGCCGCATCCGGGCCAGCAGCGGGCCGCCGCGCGGGCCGGGTTCGCCGGTCGGCCAGTGCGCCAGCAGCCGGGCGAAATCGGCCGACCGGCCCGCGCCGCGGACCAGCGCGGCATCCACCTCAGGCCCGCCTGCCTCCGCCATCAGCCGGATCAACTGCCGTACCCCTGGCGCCTGTTCGTCCCGGCAGCAATCGGCCAACCGCTCCACCACGGGCACCAGAACCACCGGATCACGCTCCACCACGAGCAGCATCTCCAGCAGCCGGGGCGGCCGCTCCGGATCCGTCAGCAGCACCGCGAGCACCCGGCGCAGCCCCGGCGGCCGGGCCGCCGCCTCGGCGAGCAGCAGGTCGAGCTCCGGCTCCGGACGGCCGTCCAGCAGTACGGCCAGGTACTCGGCCACCTGGCCGGACCGCTCGGGCCGCTGGTGCAGCAGTTCGGCGGCCAGGTCGAGCCCAGGACCGAGCAGCTCCGGGGCATCCTGCCCGGCCAGCACCCTGAGCGCCTCGGCCACCGCCCCGCCCGGAGTGGCCAACCGCCGCCGGAACGCCGCCAGCACCGGCTCCGGATCGGTGGCCAGCGCCGGGGCCAGCGCCTCGGCGGTGACGAAGGGATCGTCCCGGCGGTAGGCGGCCAGCGCGGCGGGAAGCTGCTGCCCCCTGGTCACCGGATCACGGACCAGCAGGGCCAGCGCCGCACCGTGCAGCGTCGGTTCCTCCTCCCGGGCCAGCAGGGTACGCGCGGTGTGACGCAGCAGGTCGGCGCCGGTGCCGGTGGCGTACGGAGCCGCCCGCAGCGCGTGCACGGCCGCCGCCACGTGCCACTCGGGGCGGGGGTCGTGACTCCAGCGGTCCACCGCGCGGCAGAGCGCGGACGGCTCCGCCACCGCCAGTTCGGCGAGCAAGGCGTCCGCCCTCGGGTGGGCGGCGATTGCCAGTGACTCCGTCAGGTCGTCCACCGCCAGCCGCCGGTGCGCCCACAGCAGGTCGTGCGCGAGATCGGCGGCGGCACTGCCCCGGGTCTCCCCGAACCACCGGCAGAGCAGCGGTACGACCGCGCGCGGGTCGGCCCTGAGCAGCTCGGCCACCGCCGCCCTGGCCTCCTGATCGGTCGTCACCAGCAGCCGCAGCAGCTCCAGCCGGTCCGTGAGCGGGAGCGGCAGCCCGACCCAGAACTCCGCGCCCAGACCGCCGCCCCCGCGCTCGGCCACGGCCGCCAACAGCGGTCGGTGCAGGGCGAGTTCCGGGCTCCCGGCCAGCCCGTCCAGCAGCAGCCGCCGGGCCCACCAGGCCGGCTCGGGCCCGGGCGCCGTCTCCACCCCGCGCCACAGCCGCCACAGCCACGGGTCGAGGCCCACCGCCCCATGCCGCTCCCCGACCCCGCGCAGCGCCCACGCCACCACCCCGGCCCGGTGCCTCGGGACACCTCCGGCGGGCAGGACCGCCTCCGCCGGTACGGCGGTGCCCTCCAGCAGCAGCCGGAGCGCGGCGTCCAGGTCCAGCCGGCTGCCCTGCAGCCAGTCCGCGAGGTCCTCGTGGGCGAACCGGTACCCCGGCCCCGCCGGGACGAACAGCCGCTCCGCCAGCACCGCCCCGGCCCACCCGCCCTCAGCCGGGAACAGGGCGGCGAAGGCGGCCGCGTCCAGCGTGCCGTGGCCGGTGCCGAGCATCCGACTGGCCGCCTCCCCGACCCGCTCGCCCAGGGTCGCGGCAAGCCCCCGCAGCGGCTCCGGGCCCTCCGGTACGGGCGGGGCCACGGCAGTGCCCCGGCGGTGCGCCCCGGCCCGCCTGGGGCCGTTCTCGGCCCGCAGCCGCTGCGCGGCCCGGGTGCAGCACAGCTCCAGGTACGCCGCGTACAGCCGCCCGCGCTCCGCCGTCTCCCCGAGCTCCCCGGCCAGCCGCAGGGCCAGCGGGTGCTCCCCCGGCTCCGGCGCCCCGTACCGCCGGGCCACCCGTACCCCCGCCTCGGCGGGCAGCGGCCCCAGTCCGTGCACCACCGCCCCGGGCAGTCCGTCACCCCAGCTCTCCGCCCGACAGGCCGTCAGCAGCCGTACCCCCGCTGCCTCCAGCCACCGGGCGCTCGCCGCCAGCCACTCCCCCGGCACCGCGAACGGTGCCTCCTCCGGCGCGTCCAGCACCACCAGCAGTGGGCGGCCGGCCTCGGTACAGCGCCGCACCAGCTCGTCCAGGCTTGGCGCGGGGACGTCCAACAGTGCGGCGGCCCAGCCCAGTTGCCGTTCGGCCGCGGCCGCCAGGGTGTGGTCCTCCGGGGCCAGGTCGGCGCCGCGCAGCCAGACCGTGGGCAGCGGCCGCGGCCCGCCCGCGCGCCGGACCGCCAGGGCGGCCAGCTCGGTACTGCGCCCGCTGCCCGCCGGGCCGACCAGCACGCTGACGGCGACCCCCGGCTCCGCACCGGTCAGCCCGTCCGGCCGGTCCACCCGGTCGGCAGCCAGATCCGCAATCCGGCCCGGGCCGGCGCTCGCCGAACCGAGCTGCACCGAGCAGAGCGCCAGCACCCCGCCGAGATTCAGCGCCCGGCCGTACGCGGGCACCGCCTCGGCGTTCCGGCCGCGCAGCTCCGCCAGCGCCGGACCGGTCGGCGGCAGCGCACGGGGGCCGTCAGGACCGGCCACCAGGACGCCGAGCACGGCTCCGGTCTCGGCGTCCAGCACGGGCGCCCCAGGAGTCAGCGGGAGACGGAGCTGGGGCAGCTCCAGCAACAGTGCGCCGTCCGGGGCGACCCGACCGATGGCGCCCTGAACTTGCGCCAACTCCCATATTCCGGCGGTCAGTTGGGAGACGGACACCAGCCCGCTGCCGATCCCGTCGGCGATCGCCTGTGGGGCCAGCGGCAGACCGCCGACCGAATCCGTCCGCAGCACCGCGAGGCCCGGGCCCGGCAGCAGCTCCACGCAGTCGGCCCCGAGCACCCGGGTCTGGCCGCACGGCAGGTGCAGCACCAGGTGCTCCATCCCCTCGACGGCCTGCCGGGCCGTGAGCACGGAGCCCTGCCGGTCGGCCACGAAGCCGAGCCCCCTGACCAGCCCGTCCGGCCCACAGATCCGCAGCAGCCCCTCGGCCATCCCGCGCCCGCCCCTCAGCAGCCCGCCACCGCCCGGAGCCTGCCCGGCCGACCACGTACGCCACCCCTCCGGGGCTGCCGCTCATCCCTTCGGGTGAAACTTCCGCAGGAGCTCAGAGTCGCGGATTTCTGCACAGCGCCCGGTTGCACTATCCAGGGGCTCGGGGAACTGCGAGGAGATCTGGCGCCGGGGTCACGTGCAAAAGTCCCTGGCCACCCACGCGCGGATCACCTTGTACGAGGTCGGCGTCGCAGTTCCCCGAGCCCCTGGCGTGTGCCACCTGGGCGCAGCTGCCAAAGATCAGCCGACGAAGACCGCGACCGGCTTGGCGTGGCCGGCTTTCTCCTCGATCAGAGCGAGGAAGCGGCCCTCCGGGTCGAAGACCGCGATCGGCCCGTCGACGCCCAGCCCGGGTGCGGCGAGCTTCATGCCGTGCGCCAGCAGCCGCGCCTGCTCGGCGTCCACGTCCCAGCGGGGGAACGCCGCGGCCGCCGCCTCGGCGATCGGCAGCACCTCCAGCTTCTCCTCCAGCTGCGGGAGCGTCCGCGCGGACTCCAGCCCGTACGGCCCGACCTTGGTCCGCCGAAGCGCCGTCAGGTGTCCGCCGACTCCCAGCCCAGCACCCAGGTCCCGGGCCAGGGCCCGGATGTAGGTGCCCGAGGAGCACTCCACCGTGACGTCCAGGTCGATCACCGGGGTGCCGTCCTCGGCCACCGCCGCGCGCTGCTCGTGCACGGTGAAGGAGTGGATGGTGGTCGGCCGGGCTGCGATCTCGAACTCCTCGCCCTCGCGGACCCGGGCGTACGAGCGCTTGCCGTCGATCTTGATGGCGCTGACCTTCGACGGCACCTGCATGATCTCGCCGGTCAGCTCCGCGATCCCGGCGTCGATGGCGGCCCGCTCGATCCCCGAGGCGTCCGCCGAGGAGGTGATGTCACCCTCCCGGTCGTCGGTCACGGTGTCCTGCCCGAGCCGGATGGTGGCCTCGTAGGTCTTGGCGGTGAGCATCAGGTGCCCGAGCAGCCGGGTGGCCCGCTCGATGCCGATCACCAGGACGCCCGTCGCCATCGGGTCCAGCGTGCCCGCGTGGCCGACCTTCCTGGTGCCGGCCAGCCAGCGGAGCTTGGCCACCACGCCGTGCGAGGTGAGGCCCTCCGGCTTGTCGACAATGACCAGGCCGTCGGGGCCGGTGCCTTTACGCTTCATCAGCTCTTTCTCTGTACGGAGGAAATCAGGACGCCGGCAGCGCGGCCCGGAACCGGGCGATCGTCGCCTCGACACCTTCGCGGGCGGTGAACCCGGCCGCGAACCGGTGCCCGCCGCCGCCGAGGTCGGCGCAGACCGCGGCCACGTCGACCGCGCCCTTGGCCCGGCAGGAACCGCGCAGGGTGCCGTCCGGGTCCTGCTTGAGCACCAGCGCCACCTCGGCCTCGGCCGGGCGGCGCAGCACGTCGATCAGACCCTCGATCTCCTCGACCGTGACGCCGAACAGCGCCAGGTCCTGGTACGGCACCCAGGTCCACACCAGGCCCAGGCCGCCCGCCGCGTCGGGCTCGTAGACCGCCCGGTCGAGCGCGCCGGCCAGCACCTTGAGGTAGCCGAAGGAGGAGGTGTCCCAGAGCTGACGGGAGATCAGGTCGTGCCGGATGCCGGTGGCCAGCAGCCGCCCGGCCAGCTCGTGGGTGGCGGGCGTGGTGCCCGCGTACCTGAACGAGCCGGTGTCGGTGGCCACGCCGGTGTAGAGGCAGGTGGCCAGCTCCTGGTCGAGCGGCACGCCGAGCCGCCGGAGCAGCTCGTCCACCAGCACGGCGGTGGCCGGGGCGGTGGGGTCGATCAGGCGGTGGGTGCCGAAGCCGGGGTTGGAGGCGTGGTGGTCGATGACCACCAGCGCGGGTGCGGCGAACGCCTTGGCGTGCAGCAGACCGAGGCGGCTCTCGGCCGCCACGTCGAAGCAGAGCACCAGCTCGGGGACGTCCGGCACCTCGGCGGCCGGGACGAGCAGCTCCTGGCCGGGCAGGAAGCTCAGCGACTCCGGGACGATCTGCGGGTCGTCACCGAAGGAGACCCGCACCTGGTAGCCGAGCGAACGCAGCGCCAGACCGGCCGCCAGGGCCGAGCCGAGCGCGTCGCCGTCCGGGTTGATGTGGCAGATCAGGTCGACCGTGCCGGCCCGCCCGACCAGCTCGACCACCCGCTGCCACTCGGCCGCCAGGGCTGACGCCGCGGAGCCGGCCGACGACTCGCTGCGAGGCCCGGGAAGCACCGCGAGGGCACCATCCACCGTGTCGGTGGACGATGCCCTCTGGCCGGGTTCGACCGGCTCGGCGGCCATGGTTACTCGTCCTCGTCGTCGCGCTCGGCGGCCGGCACCCGATAGGGGTCGGCCTCCCCGGCGAAGGTGGCACCGGCGGCGGCGGTACGGACCGCCGCGTCGGAGACCCGCGCCTTGTCGAGCAGCTCGTCGATGTTCTTCGCGTTCTCCGGCAGGGCGTCCGCGATGAAGGTCAGCGACGGGGTGAAGCGCACCCCGGTCTGCCTGCCGACCTCGGAGCGGAGCACGCCCTTGGCGCTCTCCAGTGC
Organism: Kitasatospora sp. P5_F3; assembly: GCF_054049135.1. NCBI lineage: Bacteria > Bacillati > Actinomycetota > Actinomycetes > Kitasatosporales > Streptomycetaceae > Kitasatospora > Kitasatospora sp. P5_F3. Next base: position 21,599 of record NZ_JBFUMY010000081.1, read on the forward strand.
GGCCGCGCTGGCCTCACGCTCGGCCTCGTCACCGTAGACGGTGTAGAAGACGGTGGCCTCCCGCAGATCGCCGGTGACCCGGGCCTCGGTGATGGTCACGTAGCCCAGCCGCGGGTCCTTGATCCGGCGTTGCAGGGTCTCGGCCACCACCACCTGAATGCGGTCGGCGAGCTTGCGCGCCCTTGCGGTGTCGGTCACGTTGCCTCCTCGTGCAGTGAGCGCGGTACCCGGGTCACGGACGCACCCGGTGCGGCCCTGGCCCCAAAGTACCTGCCCGCGCCCAGCCTTGTGGGCGCTCTCGGTCCTCGTGGGTGTGACGGTGCTGACGCAGCACCACCGCGCACACCCTCACTCTCAATCATCGTCGTCGTTGTGAAGACGCCTCCGTGCGGAGAGCAGCATCACCTCGGGGCGGCCGGCGACGAGCCGCTCACAGCTGTCCAGGATCTCGGTGACGTACCCGGCTTCGCCGGACACCACCGCCAGGCCGATCTCGGCCCTCCGGTGCAGATCCTGGTTCCCGACTTCTGCGGCGCACACGCTGTACTTGCGCGCCAGTTCGGCCACGATGGGCCGCACGATCGAACGCTTCTCCTTGAGCGAGTGAACATCGCCGAGCAGCAGATCGAAAGTGAGTGTTCCCACGAACATATGTGACAGGTCTCGCCGACCTGAAGGCCTCGAAGGAGTTGCCCGAACGGGCGTACCTGGAGGCTAACAGCGAGACCGGGGCCGGTCGACGGGATTTGCACCCCGCCGACCGACCCCGGCAACCACTGCTAGGACCGCGGCTTCTCGCGCATCTCGTAGGTCTCGATGACGTCGTCGACCTTGATGTCGTTGAACGACCCCAGGGTCACACCGGCCTCGAAGCCCTCGCGCACCTCGGTCGCGTCGTCCTTGAAACGACGCAGACCCTCGATGGTGAGGCTCTCCGTGATGAGCTTGCCGTCGCGGATGAGACGGGCCTTGGCGTTGCGGCGCAGCAGACCCTCGCGGACGATGACACCCGCGATGTTGCCGAACTTGGAGGAACGGAACACCTCGCGGATCTCCGCGGAGCCGAGGCGCACCTCCTCGTACTCGGGCTTGAGCAGGCCCTTGAGCGCGTTCTCGATCTCCTCGATGGCCTGGTAGATGACCGAGTAGTACCGGACATCCACGCCTTCCTTCTCGGCAGCCGTACGGGCGCGGCCTTCGGCGCGCACGTTGAAGCCGATGATGATGGCGTCCGAGCCCATCGCGAGGTCGACGTCCGACTCGGTGATCGCACCGACGCCGCGGTGCAGCACCCGGAGCTCCACCTCCTCGCCCACGTCGAGCTTGACGAGAGCGTCCTCGAGGGCTTCGACGGAACCGGAGACGTCACCCTTGATGATGAGGTTGAGCTGCTCGATGGAGCCCGCTGCGATGGCCTTGTCCAGGTCCTCGAGCGAGATCCGGACCCGACGCTGCGCGAACGCGGCGTTGCGGTCACGGGCCGAGCGCTTCTCGGCGATCTGACGGGCGGTGCGGTCCTCGTCGACGACGATGAAGCTGTCGCCGGCGCGGGGCACCGAGGTCAGACCGAGCAGCAGCACCGGACGGGACGGACCCGCCTCGGCGAGGCTGTTGCCGTTCTCGTCCAGCATCGCGCGGACGCGGCCGTAGGCGTCGCCGACCACGATCGAGTCACCGACGCGGAGGGTACCGCGCTGGACCAGGACGGTCGCCATGGCGCCGCGGCCCTTGTCGAGGTGGGCTTCGATCGCAATACCCTGCGCGTCCTGCTCCGGGTTGGCCCGCAGGTCGAGCGAGGCGTCCGCGGTCAGGACCACGGCCTCGAGCAGCTGGTCAATGTTCAGACCCTGGCGCGCGGAGATGTCGACGAACATGGTGTCGCCGCCGTACTCCTCTGCCACCAGACCGAACTCGGTCAGCTGACCACGGACCTTGGTCGGGTCCGCACCCTCGACGTCGATCTTGTTGACCGCGACCACGATCGGCACACCGGCGGCCTTGGCGTGGTTGAGCGCCTCGACCGTCTGCGGCATGACACCGTCGTTGGCCGCGACCACCAGGATCGCGATGTCGGTGGACTTGGCACCACGGGCACGCATGGCGGAGAACGCCTCGTGACCCGGGGTGTCGAGGAAGGTGATCGGGCGCTCTTCGCCGTTCACCACGGTGGCGACCTGGTAGGCACCGATGTGCTGGGTGATGCCACCGGCCTCGCCGGCCACCACGTTGGACTTGCGGATCGCGTCCAGCAGGCGGGTCTTACCGTGGTCGACGTGACCCATGACGGTGACGACCGGCGGGCGCGGGGCCAGCATGTCCTCATCGCCCTCGTTGACACCGAAGTCGATGTCGAACGACTCGAGCAGCTCGCGGTCCTCGTCGTCCCGGCTGACGATCTCGAGCTGGAAGCCCATCTCGTCGGCCAGCATCTGGAGCGTGTCGTCCGAGACCGACTGGGTCGCGGTGACCATCTCACCGAGGTTGAACATCACCGAGACGAGCGCGGCCGGGTTGGCGTTGATCTTCTCGGCGAAGTCCGTCAGGGACGAGCCACGCGAGAGGCGAACGGCCTGGCCGTTGCCACGCGGCAGCATCACACCGCCGACGGACGGGGCCTGCATGGCCTCGTACTCCTGGCGCTTCGCCCGCTTCGACTTACGGCCACGCGCCGGGCGACCGCCCGGACCACGACCGAAGGCACCCTGCGTGCCACCACGGGCACCCGGGCCACCGGGACGGCCACCGAAGCCACCCGGACGGGGACCGAAGCCACCGCCGCCACCCGGGGCACCGCCACCGGGACGGGGGCCGCCGAAGCCGCCACCGGCCGGACGCGAGCCCGGACCGGCCGCACGGCCCGCGAAACCGGGACGGGCGCCACCGGCACCTGCACCCGGACCACCCGGACGGCCACCGGGGCCACCCGGACCACGGCCACCGGGGCCGGGACGGGCGCCGGGGCCCGGAGCGGGACGCTGCGGCATCATGCCGGGGTTCGGACGCGGCATACCGGACGGGCTGGGCCCACCCGGACGCGGACCGGCCGGACGGGGCATCCCGTCGGGACGCGGCGCACCCGCACCACCCGGACGCGGCGCGCCACCGGGACCGGCGGCGGGACGCGGACGGTCGCCACCCGGGCGGGCGGCACCACGGTCGGCGCCAGGAGCACCGGCCGGACGCGGACGGTCGCCACCGGGACGCGCGGCGCCACGGTCGGCACCGGGAGCACCCGCCGGACGCGGACGGTCGCCGCC
>NZ_JBFUMY010000082.1:0-18521 GCF_054049135.1 Kitasatospora sp. P5_F3
GGCGCAGGAGCGCCCCAAGGGCGTCCGGGTCAACGTGCCGCCGGCCGACTTCAACCCCTTCGCTCCCCCSGCCCCSGCCCCGGCAGCCGCCGCACCCGCTGCCGACGCCCCCGCCCCCGGCAAGGGCGTGAAGGTCAACGTGCCCCCGGCCGACTTCAACCCGTTCGCCGCACCCGCCCCGGCACCCGTCCTCGCCGCGGCACCGGCCCCGCAGCCGGTCGCCCAGGCCGCTGCTCCGGCCGCCGCCGACCCGTTCGGCACCGTGACCACCCAGCAGGTGAGCGACCCGTTCGGCACCGTGACGTCCGCTCAGCCCGTCGCCCCGGCCCGGGTCGCCGCGCCGACGCCGCCCCCGGCCGCTGCGCCTGCGGCAGCCGCTCCGGCCCCCGGCAAGGGCGTCCGGGTCAACGTGCCGCCGGCCGACTTCAACCCCTTCGCTCCCCCGGCCCCGGCCGCCGCCGCCCCGGAGGCCGATGCGCCCGCCCCCGGCAAGGGCCTGAAGGTCAACGTGCCGCCGCCGGACTTCAACCCGTTCGCCGCACCCGCCCCGGCACCCGTCTTCGCCCCGGCACCGGCGGCCGCACCCGAGCCGCCTGCGAACAATCCGTTCGGCTGACGGCGGGTCAGCCCAACTCACCGGCAAACCACGGGCCGTGGATCTGACGCATTACTGTCAGGTCCACGGCCCTGCTGGTCCAGACCTATTGCCAGCACCCAGCGACGTCCCTACGCTCCTGTCACAGGATCTCCGCGGCAACCCGACGGCCCGGCGGCCCCGCTCCGCGCTGCCCCAGCACGTCAACAGCCGGAGCGCGCAGCACTTTTGCACCTGGCACCGCCACCTCCCCACAGGTAGGGAGCACGTCGGCCGGACGGCCGCACGCTCCCTGGACAGGAGCTCATCCATGCGCAGACGTCGGTTCAGCCTGCCCCTGCTCGCAGCGGGAGCGTTGATCGCCCCACTGATCGCGGTCGCCCTGCCGGGCGGTGTCGCCCAGGCCGCCGCCTCCACCGCCACCTTCGCCAAGGGCAGTGACTGGAGCACCGGTTACGAGGGCAGCTACACCATCAAGAACAACGAGACCACCGCGATGAACGGCTGGACACTCGAGTTCGACCTGCCCGCCAACAACACGGTGGCCTCGCTCTGGAACGCCACCTACACCACCGCCGCCTCGCACGTGACGGTGAAGAACCCGAGCTGGTCGGGCTCACTGGCGCCGGGCGCCTCGTACAACCTCGGCTTCAACATCGCCTACTCAGGTGCCTACGCCCCGCTGCTCAACTGCAAGTTGAACGGCAGCCCGTGTGCGGGTGGCGGCGACCAGACCGCCCCGAGCACGCCGGGCAACCTGCAGGCCACGCCGGGCACCGGCTCGATCACCGCCTCCTGGACCGCCAGCACGGACAACGTCGGGGTCACCGGCTACGACGTCTTCAACGGCAGCACCAAGCTGGCCACCGTGTCCGGCACCGGCAGCACCATCTCGGGTCTGGCGGCGGGTACGTACAACATCACCGTGGTCGCCTTCGACGCCGCGGGCAACCGCTCGGCGCCGGCCGGCCCGGTCCAGGTCGTGGTGCCCCCGCCGCAGCCCGACACCCAGGCGCCGACCAAGCCCGGCACCCCGACCGCCACCCCCGACTCCCGTTCGGTGGCGCTCAGTTGGGCCGCCAGCACCGACAACGTCGGGGTGACCGCGTACGACGTCTACAACGGCGCCACACTGGCCACCTCGGTGACCACCGGTACCAGCGCGGTGGTCACGGGCCTGACGCCGGAGACCGACTACACCTTCACCGTGAAGGCGCGCGACGCGGCGGGCAACACCTCCCTCGCCTCCAGCCCGGTGAGCACCCGGACCACCAAGGAGGTGGTCAACCCGAACGCGCTGAAGATCGGCTACTTCACCCAGTGGAGCATCTACTCGCGCGGGTACAGCGTGAAGCAGCTGGACACCTCGGGCACGGCGGCGAAGCTGACCCACCTCAACTACGCCTTCGCCAACATCAACCCGACCAGCAAGCAGTGCTTCATCACCAACAAGGCGGCCGGGAACGACTCGGACCCGAACGCCGGCGACGGTGCCGGTGACGCCTGGGCGGACTTCGGCAAGGGCTGGGACGCGGGCACCTCGGTGGCCGGGACCACGGACACCTGGGACCAGACGCTGGCCGGCAACTTCAACCAGCTGAAGCAGCTCAAGACCAAGTACCCGAACCTCAAGATGCAGATCTCGCTGGGCGGTTGGTCCTACAGCAAGTGGTTCTCGGACGCCTCGCTCACCGACGCCTCGCGCAAGGCGCTGGTCAGCTCCTGCATCGACATGTACATCAAGGGCAACCTGCCGGTGATCGACGGCCGCGGCGGCGCGGGCTCGGCGGCGGGCATCTTCGAGGGCATCGACCTCGACTGGGAGTGGCCGAACTCCGAGGGTCACCTCGGTAACGTCATCCGACCCCAGGACAAGGCCAACTACACCCTGCTGGCCCAGGAGTTCCGCCGCCAGCTGGACGCGCTGACCGCCACCACCGGCAAGAAGTACACCCTGAGCGCCTTCCTGCCGGCCGACCCGGCCAAGATCGACCTCGGCATCGACGTGCCCGGCCTGTTCGGCGCCTTCGACTTCGCCACCATCCAGGGCTACGACTACCACGGCGCCTGGGAGACCCAGACCAACCAGCAGTCCTCGATCAAGCTGGCGGCTGCCGACCCGAGTGCCCCCAACCGGCAGTTCAGCTCCGAGATCGCGATCAACGCCTACCTCACCAAGGGCGCGCCGAAGAGCAAGCTGACCCTCGGCATCCCGTTCTACGGCCGAGGCTGGACCGGCGTGCCGCGCGGCACCACCAACGGCCTCTACCAGACCTCGACCGGCCCGGCCCCGGGCACCTACGAGAACGGGTACGAGGACTACCACAAGCTCAAGACCATGGCCGCGAGCGGTGGTTACACCATCTACCGCGACCCGGTGGCGGGCCACGCCTACATCTACAACGGCACGGTCCTCTACACCTACGACGACCCGACCGAGATCCTCCGCAAGACCGCCTGGATCAAGGCCCAGGGCCTGGCGGGCGCGATGCTCTGGTCGTTCGACGGTGACACCGCCAACGGCGAGCTGATGAGCGCGGTGGACAGCGGCCTGAGATAACGTCAGGCGCGGCGTGCCAGGTGCACCACATCGGGTACGCCGCGCAGCACCGGGATCTCCTCGGTCCGCACGTCCACGAACCCGGCCGTCCGCAGTGCTTCCTCGAAGCCTGCGGACGGCTGCGCGCTCCACACCGCCAGCACCCCGCCGGGGTTGAGCCGACGCTGCGCGGCGGCCAGCCCGGCCGGGCCGTACAGGCCGGAGTTCTCCTCGGTGACCGTCCAGTCCGGGCCGTTGTCGATGTCGAGGCAGAGCGCGTCGAAGCACTCCCCGTCAGCCGCCAGGTAGGCCACCAGGTCACCGTGCAGCACCGCCACCCGGGGGTCGTCCAGAGCGTGCTCGGAGAACGCGGCCAGCGGTCCGGTGCGGTGCCATTCGATGATCGCGTCCTCCCGCTCGGCCACCGCGATCCGCGCCCAGCGCGGCTCGGCCGCCGCGTACGCGAGCGAGAAGCCGACCCCGAGGCCACCGATCAGCACCGCTGGCCGCTCGACCGTCAGCTCGTCCAACGCGGCCTGGATCAGCAGCCGTTCGGACCGGCCGTCGGCGGTGTCCATCAGGAAGCAGCCGTTCGCGATGATCTCGTAGTGCCCGCCGCGCCGCCGCAGCGCCACCTCGCCGTACGGGCCCTCGCGCCGGTCGAGTGTGACGGGGGCCTCGAATCCGTCCCGGTCGGGGAGCACGGTCATCGCTGGGTCCTTCGCTAGGTGGTCGTACGCGACCCGACTCTAGTAGGGCTCGGGCACACGGTGCACCACCAGGGGCTCGGGGCTCTGCTGGCTTGCGGCTCCGCCGCGGGGCGAGAATGGGGGTGCCGACGACGACGCCTCCGGGGCTGGCCACGTCCCCGTCACTGTTCGGTGGTGCAGCTGCTTCCCAGTGCAGGCCCCAGAACCCGTCCGGGTAGAACTCGACCACGCTCATGGCTTCCCCTCCGGTGCCGCGACAAAGACTTCCGACCAAATCGCYAACCACGTAGGCCGGTTGATGGTCCCGAACCGGTTACCCCGCCGGAGCATGTTCAACGTCGCCTCGGCCAACGGCCCGTCCGGCTGCTCCGCGAGCCGCTCGGGGCATGGGAACCCCCAATCGGGTGGAAGTGGTGCTGTGGTGACGACGCGTCATGGAATGATGCGCCACGCTCGACAGCGAACCGGCCAGCGAGAGGACAACCGAACGTGACTGACAAGACACCGCAGGGCGACGCGCCCGAGGGGACCCGCGTCAACCTGGACCCGGTCGTAGAGCCCGGAACGCTCACGTTGGAGTACGTCGATGGTGTGCCAGTCCTGACCGTCAGCGGCGGGAATGCACTTCCGGGCGGGATCGCCGTAAGGGACGACGCCGGTAACACGGTGGCGCTCTACACCGCCGGCGCTGCACCGAGTGCGCGCGACTTCTTTCCTGAGACCTGGCTGTTCAGCCTGGTGACGACTGGGAGCGACGGGACGTACCCCACGGCAAGGGAACTCCCGTCCGGCTGGGAGAAGTAGCCCAGCCTGCGCCAGAACGGCGTACTGACCGCTCCGAAATCCTCGCGCGTCGTGGCCTTGTGACGCGGGCGGCACAGCGCTTGCACGTTGCCGTCCGCGTCCGTGCCCCCGAGGGCCAGCGGGACGACTCTGAACGCGCTGCCTCTACCGATTGGGCCGGGCGGGCTCTGGTGGTCGGGCTGAACACCCACCCTGGTCTCGCTGTCCGGCAACCTCAAGTGCCGCTCAAGTCCCGGTTGTTGCGCCTTGGATGCGCCTACCCTCGATGTACAGGCATGCCGGTTCACCGGTAGCCCGGTCAGCAGGGGGACGCATGAGGCGTGTAGTCGGCATGGTGCTCACTGGGCTGAGGTCGTTCGTCAAACTGTTCCGCAAGCGGCCTCAAGGGCCGTACTCACCGGAGGCGGACAACTATCGGCAGTCCGGGGGCGCCTGGTGACTCACCTGAGCTTCGAGAACCCTCCCGCGCTGCCTCATGAGGTGGTGGCCGAGACGTTGGAGCGGGCTCTGCGTAACCGCTCGCACGAGGGCGAAGCGGCGGACGCCCTGGTCGGAATCGCCTTGCGCGACGGCGACCGGGAGTTCGTCGAGCACTGGTGCATGGAGGCCGGGACGCGCGCCGTGTCGGGCAGTCCGCTTCTCGGGCTGGCCGGCCTGTGCCTGGGCCATGCCGCTCGACGCTTCGGCCATCTCGGCGACGACGCCATCGCGCTGGCGAAGTCGCTGGCGGTGCGTGCTGAGACGGACCCGGCGGACGTGGATGGTCGGGCTCTCGACGGTTATGACGACGTCCGGAGCTTCCTGCACCTCTGGTGACGCCAGCTGGCGCCGTCGCCGGTGCCCGCCGCAAGGGGTCAACTACGGTTAACGACCGGAGTGTTACCCAAAACCGGACCCGCCCGGGTCAGCCGGTCAGCAGCACTCCCCCGTACGCCGCCCCGGCCACCAGTACCCAGGAGGCAAGACCGAGCAGCGCCACCCGCCCGCCGGTCCGGGCCAGCGCGCCGAGCCGGACCGCGCTGCCGAGCGCGAACAGGGCGGCCGCCAGCAGGAGCTCCTGCGCGTGCCCGGCCAGCTCCAGCGCACCGACCGGGACGGCTCCGGTGCTGTTCAGCGCCACCATCGCCAGGAAGCCGACCACGAACAGCGGCAGCAGCGGCGGCCGGGTCACCCCGGCGGCGCGCCCGGGGCGCCGGGCCACCGCCACCGCGACCCCGGCCACCAGCGGCGCCAGCATGGCCACCCGGATCAGCTTGACCAGCACCGCCTCCCGCAGCGCCTCCGGCCCGGCGGTCTGCGCGGTCGCCACCACCTGTCCGACATCGTGCACCCCGGCGCCCACCCAGCGGCCGAACTCGCCCGCGTCCAGGCCCAACGGGCCCTGCAACAGCGGGAGTACGGCGATCGCCAGCGTGCCGCAGAGGGTCACCAGTGCGCACGAGGTGGCGATGTCCTCCTCGTCACTGCCGGTGGCCTGGCCGACCGCACCGATCGCCGAGGCTCCGCAGATCGAGTACCCGGTGGCGATCAGCAGCGGCTGGTCGCCCGGCAGTCCGAGCCTGCGGCCCAGCCAGCAGGTGCCGAAGAAGGTCGCGGCCACCACCGCCAGCACCATCAGTACGGTCGCCCAGCCGAGCCCGAGCACGTCCCGCAGGCCGAGCCGGAGGCCGAGCAGCACGATCCCGGCCCGCATCAACCGCCGGGCAGCCAGCGCCAGTCCGGCCCTCGCCGGGCCGGTCACCACCGTCCGCAGCCGGGGCAGCTGACCGGCCGTCACTCCGAGCAGCACGGCGAGGGTCAGCAGCGGCACGGCCGGCAGCACCCGGTGCAGGCACCAGGCCGCGGCCACGCCGGTCGCCGCGAGAGCAAGGCCGGGGCCGTTCCGGCGCAGCCCGGCCGGCATGACCGGGTGCGGCACGGCCCGCAGCGGGATCGCCACCGGTCAGCCCTCGGTGGGCAGTTGGTAGACCCGGCGGATGCTGCTGCCGATCCTGGCCAGGTCCGCACCGTACACGTGCAGCGAGACGGCGGTGCCGGTGCCGCTGTTGCGGACCCGGTGGATGTCGCCGGGCGGGGCGAAGCCGCAGACCGTACCGCTCGGGTTGACCACGTCGCCGGTGGCCACCAGCCGGGCGGTCGGGCCGTCCGGGACCAGCCGGTAGCGGCGTTCGGTCTCCTCGCCCAGGTGGACGCCGGTGGCGCACCAGGACAGGTGGTCGTGCACGCTGGTGTGCTGGCCGGGCAGCCAGACCAGCGCGACCAGCGAGAAGCTGCCGTCCGGCTCGGCGTGCAGCAGGTGCTGGCGGTAGCTCGCCGGGTCACCGGTCTGCTGCGCGCCGGTGAGCAGATCGGACGCCCCGAGGTGCGGCAGCAGGCACTCGGCGGCCAGGTGGGCGGTCAGATCAGGCGGCAGGCCCCGGCCGACGGCCCGGCGCAGCTCGGCGACCAGGTCGTCCGCCCGGTCGGTACGGGCAACCCTGGGTAACGCGGCGGAGGTTGTCATGCCAGGATCGTCCGGCCGCCTCCGGCGCACCGTCCAACGACAGTTCCTTGGCGTTTTGTCGGTTCCCGCTTATGGATCGGGAGCCGGTCAGCAGCCCACCCGCGCGGCGGCGGCCGCCCTGAGCTCGTTCAGCACCAGCGTGGTGGCCGGTATCCGCAGGTGCTCGCGGAGCACGTACGCGGAGACCTTGCGGCGCACGTGCGGTTCGGCCAGCCGTCCGGTGACCTTGCGGTGGCACATGAAGGAGAGCACCAGGGCGGGCATCAGGGCGATCCCGACCCCGGCGGCCACCAGGCTCTGCACGGCCAGGTTGTCGTCGGTGGTGAACACCACGTCGGGGGCGAAGCCCTGGGCGGCACAGACCTGGAGCAGGTTGGCCCGGCAGCGCGGGCAGCCGGCGATCCAGCGTTCCTCGGCGAGGTCGGTCAGCCGGACGGCGTGCCGCCGGGCCAGCGGGTGGCCGACCGGCAGCAGCACGGTCAGCTGATCCTCCATCAGCGGCGTCTCGACCAGCTCGGGCGGCACCTCGGCCGGCGCGCCCGGGTAGTGGAAGGCCAGCGCGATGTCGCACTCGCCGCGCAGCAACCGCTGCACCGACTCGGGCGGTTCGGCCTCCAGCAGCTCCACCCGGACGCCGGGGTGCTCGGCCAGCAGCCGGGCCATCGCCGCCGGGATCAGCGTCGCATTGGCGCTCGGGAAGGCACAGACCCGGACCCGCCCGGCCCGCAGCCGGGCCAGCGCGCCGAGCTGCTGCTGCGCGGCCCGCAGGTCGCCGAGGATCACCTCGGCATGCCTGGCCAGCGCCTCGCCCGCCTCGGTCAGCCGCAGCCCCCGGCCCGCCCGGGTGAACAGCGGTACGCCGACGGTCCGTTCGAGTGCCTTCATCTGCTGGGTGATCGCGGGCTGGGTGTAGCCCAGCGCCCGGGCCGCCGCCGAGTACGAACCGGTGCTGACCACCTCGTGGAAGGTCCTGATGTGCCGGGAGTCGAACACCCCCGAATGATAAGCAGAATTTGGGGTCCCGGTCCGGGAGTTCGCCGAACGGAATGGATCACTGCGCCTCGGGCGGCAGCCCCGTCGACACCCCGGGCGGGGCAGTCACTTGCTCCGGCGGCCCTTCAGCAGCCACCCCAGCGCGGCACCCGCCAGCAGCGTCGCCAGCAGGGCGATCCAGAGCGGTGCCTCCACCGTGAACACCCAGAACTGGATCTTCACCTTGTTCAGGTTGGCCAGCAGGAACCAGACCGCGAGCACCACGATCACGCCGATCGCGATGGCCCGGGTCGGGATGCCCGCGATCTCGCTCCGCTTGCCGCCCCCGGAGGGGGTTGACGTACCGCCAGAAGTCTTGGTCACCCCAGGAGTCTGCGCCCCGGAGCCACAGCACCCCCGACGGCCACGCCGGACCACCACCCGTACGGCCGAGCGGCCTGCCCGGGCCCGACCACTCATCCTCGGAGCAGCGTGACCAGACAGGCCGTCAGCACCGCCGCCAGCGTCAGCGTCCCGGCGAACGCCGCCCCGGCCAGGACGACCGCCGCCGGGTAGCCACGCCCGTCCAGCCGGGCCAGCACCCCTGCCCCGACGGCGACCAGCAGGGCGAACAGCACCGCCACGGCGGTGGCCAGCAGAACGAAGGCAGTGCGGGTCACGGTGAGCTCCTGATCGTTCGGCGGCACCCGGCGGCTCCGGGCGCCTCCGCTCACCCTGGCCGCGCCGCCGGGCGGTGCGGCAGTGGGAACGCGTTGCCGATGTCGCCGGGAACACCGGCCCCGCGCGTTGCCGGTTACCGGGCACACGCACCGTCAGCTGCCGTTCAGGACAGGTGTGTTGACAATCCCCTGGCAACGGCGGCCACCGACCGAGCTCGCACTGACAATGAGAGACAGTGAGCAACCCGACAAGGACGGTGCAGTGAGCAACGACGAGCACCCCGAGAACCTGCCCGTCCTCCGGGCAGGCACGACGGTCGGCGAACGGGAGAACTTCGCTGCCCGCCTGCGACCGCTGTTCGTCGCCCTCGGGATCAGTTACCGCGTCTACGGGAAGCAGCGGCACCTCACACCGTCCGCCGTCTGCCGGTACCTGAAGGGGGACCGGATCCCGCCGCTGGACTTTCTCATCGACCTGTTCGAGGACCTGGCGGACAAGGGACACCCGGTCGACGAGGGCGACCGGTCCGAGCTGCTCCGACTCAGGGAGCAGGCGCTGCGCGGCGGCGGCGCCGTCCAGCAGCTCCAGGCGCAGCTGGAGGAGACCCGCGAGGAGCTGGCCGACTGCCGGCAGGAACAGCTCAGGCTGGTCCAGCAGTTGGCGGCTCGGGAGGAGACCCTCGGACTGGTCGAGGACCGGCTGCACTCGCTGCGCCAGGAACGCGACCGGGACACCCGGCTGACCGAGCACATCCGCACCGAACAGGAGCGCGACGCGCTCCACCGGCAGGTGCAGGAACTGCGCGAGGAACTGCTCCGCGAGCAGGCCTGGGCGCTACGGGCCAAGGAGCTGTGCCGCCTGCTGCTCTGGCAGCTGCGGCTGGCCGATGAACCGGCCCCACGGGAGGCCACCGTCCACGAACTGATGTCGACCATGGACCGGGCCACCGTGGGGCAGTTGGTCGGCTTCGTGGCGCAGGCCGACGACAAGCACCGGCCGGTGGCGGCCGAGCTGATCCGCTCGGCGGGCCGGCACCGGCCGATCTCCGACGCGGTGGCGCTCTTCGTGGCCCTGCACGACGCCGGGACGCCCGAGCAGGCCATCGACGCCCTGCCCGCCGCCGTGCTGGGCCGGGGGGTCGACGAGGTGTCCGACCTGATCGGCGCGTTCGACGACCGGGCCTTGGACGAGTACACCGCGACGGTGGTGCGGACGGCCGTCCGGCACCAGTCCTGGCAGGACCTCGCCCGCCTGGTGGCGCACCTGCACGGGCGGGGCCTGTCACCCGAGCTGGGCGACACCGTGGCGGCGGCCGCGGCGGCGTTCCGGCCGGTCGGCGAGGTCCGCGCGCTGCTGGTCGAACTGGGCACCGGGCAGCGGTTCGACCGGACGGTCGACCACTGCCTGGACCACGCGGCGCGCGAGCGCACCATCGCCGATCTGATCTCCCTGGCCGTCGACCTCGCCGACGCCGACCGGGCCGCCTACGTCCGGCAGCTGACGGCGGGTGTGCTGGGCCGGCGGCGCGCCCCCGATGCTGCGGAGTTCCTGGGCCAACTCGCCCGGGTCGGCCTGAGCCTGTTCGCCGACGAGGCATACGACGAACTGATCAGGACCGGGGCACCGGCCCTGTTGGTCGGGGTGCTCGCCGCGCTGGACTTCAAGACCGGCCGGCACCGGCTGGAGGCCACCCGGCAGTACGCCGCGACCGCCAGGCCCGTCCCCGACGTGATCGAGATCGTGCAGCAGTTCGAGGCACAGGACATGGTGGTGCACGCGGCCGATCTCACGGTGGCCTTCGTCCAGCACCGCCCGGCAGCCGAGATCGCCGAGCTCGGCTCGGCCCTGGACCGCCGCGGCAGTCTGATGCGGCTGCTCTCCCGTGCGGTGGAGAGCCTGCCGGTCACCCAGTACCAGCCGCTGATCCACCGGCTCGACGAGGCAGGTCTGCCGGACGTCGGCATCGGCCTGCTGGCCTGGGCCACCCGGAACCGGCTGACCTCGGACGCCCTGGAGATCCTCACCGCGCTGCCCGCCTTCCCCGGCGCCACCGCCTCCGTGCTGGACAGCGCCGCCGACCGCTCCGCACCGTCGGTCGCCCAACTGGTGCTGGCGCTGCGTGAACGCGACCGGCCCGAACTCGCCGACACCCTGCTGCGCACCGCCGAGCGGCGCGCCCAGCTGGGCCCGACGGCACTTCGGAACGCCATCGAGACGGAGGAGATCAGACAGGGCGTCAACCGGACGACGGCTCCGGGCCGGATCCCCTCGCCCGCGGCCTCCCGGCCGGGGCGGACCGTCCGGGATGTGCCGGACGTGCCCACCCTGCTGGCCGAGAACGCCCGGCTCCGCCGCGAACTGGATGTCACCCGGCAGCAGTTGACCGCCACCCGGACCAGGCTGGAGGTGGAGACCGCCCGCCGGGAACGGGCCGAGACCCTGACCCGCATCCCCGGCTCGCCCTACGACAACACCCTGGCTCCGCTCGGTGGTTAGTGCTCGTCCCGCCAGCTGCGCCAGAGGGCCGCGTACGGACCGTCCGCCGCGACCAGTTCGTGGTGGGCGCCGTACTCGCTGATCCGGCCGCGTTCGACCACCGCGATCACGTCGGCGTCGTGGGCGGTGTGCAGCCGGTGCGCGATCGCGATCACCGTACGGCCGGCCAGCACCCGGGACAGCGAGCGTTCCAGGTGCCGGGCCGCGCGCGGGTCGAGCAGCGAGGTCGCCTCGTCCAGCACCAGCGTGTGCGGATCCGCCAGGACCAGCCGGGCCAGGGCGAGCTGCTGCGCCTGAGGGGGTGTCAGCGCCACCCCGCCGGAGCCGACCTCGGTGTCGAGGCCGTCGGCGAGCGCCTCGGCCCACTCCCCCGCGTCCACCGCGTCCAGCGCGGCCCGCAGCTCGGTGTCGTCCGCGTCGGGCCGGGCCAGCCGCAGGTTGTCCCGCAGGGTGCCGACGAAGACGTGGTGCTCCTGGTTGACCAGCGCCACCTCGGTCCTCACCCGCTCGGCGGGCATCCGGGCCAGTGCGGTGCCGCCCAGCGTGACGCTGCCCCGGCCGGGGGCGTAGATCCCGGCCAGCAGCCGCCCGAGGGTGGACTTGCCCGCACCCGAGGGACCGACCAGCGCGACCCGGCTGCCCGGTGCCACGTCCAGGCTGATGCCGTGCAGCACGTCGGCGCCCTCGCGGTAGCCGAACCGCACGTCGGTGGCCTCGACCCGGCGGCCGTCCGGCACGGCGAGCTGGTCCGTCTCCGGGTCCTCGACCTCCTGGACGCCGACCAGCCTGGCCAGCGAGGCCTGGCCGACCTGGAGCTCGTCGTACCAGCGCAGGATCAGGTCGACCGGGTGGGTGAGCGCCTGCGCGTACAGCACACCGGCCGTCAGCTCACCCACCGTCAGCCAGCCCCGCACGGTGAACAGCCCGCCGAGCACCAGGGTGCCGACGATGATGATCGCGTACGTCGCCTCGACCGTCGGGAACCAGACCGAGCGCAGCCAGAGCGTGTACCGCTCCCAGGCCTGCCACTCGCCGATCTTGCGGTCCGTCAGCTCCACCCGGTCGGTGCCGAGCCGGAGCGACTCGACCGTCCGGCCGGCGTCCACCGTCTCGGCCAGCACGGTGTTGACCGCCGCGTACCCGGCCGACTCGGCCCGGTAGGACTGCGGGGCCCGGCGGAAGTACCAGCGCGAGGTGAACAGGAGCAGCGGCAGGGCGACCACCACGGTGATCGCCAGCAGCGGCGAGGTCACCACCAGCGCGCCGAGCACCAGCACCAGCGAGACCAGCGCGACCGCGAGCTCGGGCACCGCCTCCCGGATCGACTTGGACAGCCGGTCGATGTCGGTGGTGCCGCGCGAGACCAGGTCCCCGGTACCGGCCCGCTCGAGCACACCCGGCGGCAGCGCCACCGAGCGGACCAGGAAGTCCTCCCGCAGGTCGGCCAGCACCTCCTCGCCGAGTACCCCGCCGCGCAGCCGGGACCAGCCCGTGAACGCCGACTGCACCACCAGCGCGCCGAGGTACCAGCCGACCGCCGACAGCACCTTGCCCTGCGCGGTGCCCGCACTCAGGTCCTCGACCAGCGAGCCGAGCACCCACGGACCGACCAGCCCGGCCAGCGTGGCCACCGTGTGCAGCCCCACCACCGTGCCGAAGCCGCGGAAGTGACGGCGCGCCAGCAGCCGGACGTACGCCCGCACGGTGGCCGGCGAACCGACCGGCAGCATGGTCGCGGGGCCGCGTTCCTGGATCGTGGGCGGCTTCATACCTTCTCCTCGATAGCGACCTGGTCGTCCTCACGGGTGACCACGGCCCGGTAGTGCGGGGCGGTGTGCAGGAGTTCGCGGTGGGTGCCGGTGGCGGTGACGCGGCCGCCGTCGATCAGCACCACGGTGTCGGCCTGGTCGAGCAGCAGCGGGCTGGTGGCGATCACCACCGTGGTCCGCTCCGCCCGGATGCCGCGCAGACCGGCCGCGATCCGGGACTCGGTGTGCGCGTCGACCGCGCTGGTCGGCTCGTCCAGCACCAGCACCGGCGGGTCGGCCGCCAGCACCCGGGCCAGCGCCAGCCGCTGCCGCTGGCCACCGGAGAGCGAGCGGCCGCGCTCGGTGATCAGCGCCCGCATCGGGTCGCCGTCCGCCTCCGGTGAGCCGTCGACCAGGGCGTCCAGGACGTCCTCGGCCTGGGCGGCGGCGATCGCCTCGGCCGGGCCGACCCGGCCGGAGGACGGGATCTCGAACAGCTCGGCCAGCGTGCCGGAGAGCAGCACCGGCTCCTTGTCGTGCACCAGCACGGCCGCCCGGGCCACGGCCAGCGGCACGGAGTCCAGCTCGATCCCACCCAACCGGGCCGAGGGGTCCGGGAGTTCGCCCTCGGCCAGCGGTACGTGACCGCCCAGCCGGTCCGCCAGCCGGTCGGCCACCTCGGGGTCGGCGCAGACCACGGCGGTCAGCCGGCCGGCCCGGATGGTCAGCCCGGTGACCGGGTCGTGCAGGTCGGACCGCCCAGGGGCGGCCAGCGTGCCGGTCAGCCCGGCCGCGTCGGCGGTGCGCCGCAGCGAGAGCACCCGGGTGGCCCGCCCGGCGGAGACCCGGGCGACGCTCCAGGCGTGCGCGGCCTCGCCGAGGATGCGCAGCGGGGCGGCCAGGAAGGCGGTCGCGCCGTACACGGCGACCAGCTCGCCGACGCCGATCGCGCCGTCGGCGGCCAGTTCGACGCCGTACCAGGTGACGCCGACCACGAACAGGCCGGGCAGCAGCACCTGCTGAGCCTGCATCAGCGACCAGACCCTGGCCGTCCGGACGGCAGCTCCGCGGACCTGCTGCGAGGCCTGCCGGTAGCGCTCCAGGAAGAGCTCCTCACCGCCGATGCCGCGCAGCACGCGCAGCCCGGCGACGGTGTCGGCGGCCAGCTCGGTGGCCTTGCCGCCGAGCGCGCGCTGCTCGCTGTACCGGCGCTCGAACGGGCCGAGCAGCGGCAGCACGGAGACCGCGAGCACCGGGACGCCGAGCAGCACGGCGGCGCCCAGCAGTGGCTGCTGGACCAGCACGACCAGGCTGACGGCCAGCCAGACCAGCACGGCGGCCCGGACCCGGGCGACCAGCTCGACGTACCAGCCGATCTTCTCCACGTCGCCGCTGCTGACCGCGACGATCTCGCCGGTGGCGATCCGGCGGGACAGTCCGGCCCCGAGGGCGCTGGCCTGCCGGGCCACCAGCTGGCGGGTCTGGGCGGCGGCGGTGATCCAGTTCCACACCGCCTGGCGGTGCAGCATCACGGTGCCGGTGGAGTTGACGACGGTGAGCAGCACGGCCAGCGCACCGGCCCGCCAGACGCCGCCGGTGTCGTGGTTGACGGCGGCCTGGATACCGAGACCGAGGGCGACCGGGAGGGCGGCCATCGCGCCCATCTCCACCGTCCCCCAGAGGGTGGCCAGCCACTGGCCTCGGCGCTGGCTGCGCTGGAGCCAGCGCAGGAAGGCGAGCGGGGAGTCGAGATCCGGACGGCCGGGGTCGGCCATCGGCAGGGTGGTGAGCGGCATGACGCTCCGATGCGGGGGTGGTTCGGGCAGGGGTGCGCGGCCGGGCCCGGATCGCGGGCGGGGCGGCGGAGGGGAGTCGAGAGGGGACTATCGGTCACGACGTCATGGGCATCGAGCGTGCCGTGGGTCACACCGCGATCGCAACAGGTTTTCCGGGACCGGCCACGTCGTCCGGCCACGTCACAGCGGGCGGAGCGGTCACGGAGTAATCAATTCCGGTGAATTTTCACCAATCGGGAACACGTGGTCGAGACCACCAGTTGATTCACTGTCGGCAGCATTGGACGACCTGGAGGGCACCCCTTCCCCGTGAGCACCATCCCGAGCATCACCCTGAACAACGGCCTCACCATCCCGCAGCTCGGCTTCGGCGTCTGGCAGGTCGCGGACGACGAGGCGGCGACGGCGGTCGAGACGGCGATCAAGGTCGGCTACCGCAGCATCGACACCGCCGCGATCTACGAGAACGAGGCCGGCACCGGCAAGGCGATCGCGGCGGCCGGGGTGCCCCGCGAGGAGCTGTACATCACCACCAAGCTGTGGAACTCGGGCACCGCCGACTGGTCCGGCCAGCAGGGCCAGGACGCGGTCCTGCGCGCCTTCGACGACTCGCTCGGCAAGCTCGGCCTGGAGTACGTCGACCTCTACCTGATCCACTGGCCGCGCCCGATGCACGGCAGCTTCGGCAACGTCTGGAAGGCGTTCGAGAAGCTGGCCGCCGACGGCCGCGCCAAGTCGGTCGGCGTCTCCAACTTCGGCCCGGTCCAGCTGGACGCGCTCGCCCAGCAGAGCGGCATCGTCCCGGTGCTGAACCAGGTCGAGCTGCACCCGCACTTCCCGCAGCACGAGCTGCGCGCCTACCACGCGGAGCACGGCATCGCGACGGAGGCCTGGAGCCCGCTGGGTCAGGGCAAGGACCTGCTCACCGAGCCCGCGCTGGTGAAGATCGCCGAGAAGCACGGCCGCACGGTGGCCCAGGTGGTGCTGCGCTGGCACCTGCAGAGCGGCATCATCGCCATCCCGAAGTCGGTCACCCCGTCCCGGATCGTGGAGAACCTGGACGTGACCGGCTTCGAGCTGGACGCGGACGACCTGACCGCGATCGCGGCACTGGAGACCGGCAAGCGCCTCGGCCCGGACCCGCAGTCCTTCGATTGGAACTGACCCAGGGTCTCAAGCCGAAGGCCGCCMCCCCCTGCGGATGGGGTGGCGGCCGTCGGGCTGCGCTCATGCTTCCGGGCGCTGGCAAATCGTTCCTGCCAGGTCCATGGCACCTGGTGAATCGTTACAGCCGGGCCGCCTTGGCGAGCAGCGCCATCGCGGCGGCGTGCTCGTGCGGCTCCAGCGGAGCCAGCAGCAGTTCCTGCACCGCGCGTACTCCGGCGGAGGACCGGTGCAGCAGTTCCTGCCCCGCGGGCGAGAGCGAGAGCAGGTTGCGCCGCCCGTCCAGCGGGTCCCGGCGACGGAGCACCAGGCCGCGCCGGACCAGCCGGCTGACCATCTCCGCCATCGTGGCCTTGTCCAGCGAGGCCAGCTCACCGACCGTGCGCTGGTCTGCGCCCGGCTCGGCCTCCAACGCGTCCAGCACCGCGTACTGCGGCGCCGTCAGGTCGGAACCGACCTGGTCGGACCAGAGCTTGGTGTGCACCTGCTGGCTGACCCGGATCAGATAGCCGACCGCGCGCTGGGCATCCAGCAGCGGCCGGGCATCGGTCAGCGCGGCGACCGCCGCGGGCTCCAGCCGGGCGATCTTGGCCATCACCCGGACCAGTTCGAGCTGCTCGTCCGGGCTCAGCGGTTCGAAGAGCGTCCGCTGCACACGGACGACTCCGCCGGTCGCCTCACGGACAGCCTGGGCGCCGTTCTGCGACAGGGCGAGCAGTTTGCGGCGACCGTCAGCGGGGTCGCGGCGGCGTAGGACCAGGCCGCGCCGGACCAGCCGGGCAACCATTTCGGCCATCGTGGCCTTGTCGAGCGAGGCCCGTTCGCCGACGGTGCGCTGATCCGCTCCTGGTTCGAGCGCCAACGCGAGAAGTACGGCGAACTGAGGCGCCGTCAACTCGTTGCCGACATGCTCGGACCAGAGGCGGGTGTGCACCTGCTGGGCCACGCGGATGAGGTGTCCGGGCGACTGCTGCAGCCGACCGGTCACGCGGGTCGTCGGGATCTCCCCCAGCACCATGAAATCCGTCCCGATGTCACACCCGGTGTGTGTGGGACACCCGGGCGGGGCAGTAACGGCGAGTGAGCGTCCCGCTGTGAGGGTAGGCGCGCCAGCCGTGCAGCCGGTGGCTGCTGGCGCACACTATACAAACGGTCGGCCCGTACCGGCAGGCGGGGGCCAATAGTAGATGTTTGTTCGGCGAAGTTGGCATATTTCCGCCGTATGTCGCGCTCACGTCCACTTGATCGGCACAACTCCCGCTCGCGGCCGACCTCACCCTCTGTCACCTGCGGCTCTGTCCTCTGGTCAGCATTCCTACCGGTCGGTAATCTGGCCGCCGCAGCGTCCCCTTGAGCCGGTCGCGGTCAAGGTCACGATTTGCTGTCACCCCTCCGAGAGAGACGAGTACGAACATGACCGAGCAGAGCAGCTCCCCGCGCGTAGCGGTGGTCACCGGTGCGGCTCGAGGGATCGGCGCGGCCACCGCGCTCCGGCTGGCCGCCGACGGTTACGCGGTCGCGGTGGTGGACCTGACCGAGGAGGCCGGCAAGGAGACCGTCGAGCGGATCGCCGCGGCCGGCGGCCGGGCCCTGGCGGTCGGCGCGGACGTCTCGGACGCCGGGCAGGTGCAGGCCGCGGTGGACCGGATCGCCGCCGAGCTGGGTGCCCCGGTGGTGCTGGTCAACAACGCCGGGGTGCTGCGCGACAACCTGCTCTTCAAGATGTCCGAGTCGGACTGGGACACCGTGATGAACGTGCACCTCAAGGGCGCTTTCCTGATGTCCAAGGCCTGCCAGAAGCACATGGTGGACGCCGGGTTCGGCCGGATCGTCAACCTCTCCTCCTCCTCGGCCCAGGGCAACCGGGGCCAGGCCAACTACTCGGCCGCCAAGGCCGGTCTGCAGGGCTTCACCAAGACCCTGGCGATCGAGCTCGGCAAGTTCGGCGTCACCGCCAACGCGGTCGCCCCCGGCTTCATCGCCACCGAGATGACCGCCGCCACCGCGGCCCGGATCGGGATGGAGTTCGAGGCCTTCAAGGCCGCCGCCGCCACCCAGATCCCGGTCAACCGGGTGGGCACCCCGGAGGACATCGCCAACACCATCTCCTTCCTCGCGGGCGAGGGCGCCGGCTTCGTCTCCGGCCAGGTCATCTACGTGGCCGGCGGGCCGCTGGACTGACCGGCGCAGTCCGCTCGCGGGCTCCGGCGGGCAGGCGCAGACTCGGGGTGCGGGTGCCCGGTGCGCACCCGAGGACACGGGAGGCATGACATGACCCAAGCGGACGACCCGGACTCGCGACCGACGCCGGACAAGCTGTTGCACACCGGTGGCGAGCACCCGGTGGACCCCGAGGACCTGGTGATGGCGTCGGGGCGGACCCCCACCCCGAAGTTGCTCGACAAGGCGCGCAGACAGCTCGAAGTCGAAGGCCCGGCGGCGGTGGAGCGACTGCTCCCCTGAGTTTCGCAGCGAAGTACCGACGAGTCAGGCCCCGTACGGCGTACGGGGCC
>NZ_JBFUMY010000082.1:18578-23340 GCF_054049135.1 Kitasatospora sp. P5_F3
GGGGGCCTGACTGCTGTCCGGATCACGACAGAAGGTGTGGCCAAGCGGGCCGTAGTGCGCTATACCTGCTCAGCAGTGCTCATTCTTGCATGCGGAGGGGTTCTTATGCGCAGAACTTTGCAACACTGGCGAGGCCGGTCGGCCTCGCTCGGACTGGCCGCGGTGCTCTCGCTGGGCGGGGTGACGATCGCTCCGGGGCTGGCCCAGCCGGCGGTCGCCGCCAACGGCTCGGCCGGGGCGATCACCGCCTTCACCCCCGGCGCGGCCGGCAGCTACGCCATCTCGGCGGGTGCCGCCAAGGCCCGGATCAGTTTCGTCAGCGACCAGGTGTTCCGGATCGAACTGACTCCCACCGGCACCTTCGCCAACCCGACCGGCAGCGACATCGTGCTGCCGCAGGGCACTCCGCCGGCCACCAGCTGGCGGGACGCGGGTGACCGGTACGAACTGTCCACCGCCGCCGTCACCCTGCGGGCGTACAAGTCGGCGCTGCGCTTCGGCCTCTACCGGGCCGACGGCAGCAAGGTCTGGGAGGAGACCAAACCGCTCTCCTGGACCAACACCGCCACCACCCAGACGCTCGGCCGGGGTGCCACCGAGCAGTACTTCGGCGCGGGCGAGCAGAACGGCTCGTTCTCCCATCGCGGCAAGACCGTCGAGATAGGCGTCGACTACAACTGGAACGAGGGCGGCCACCCGAACTCGGTCCCCTTCTACCTCTCCTCCGCCGGGTACGGCGTGTACCGCAACACCTACGCCCCCGGCACCTACGCCTTCAACGACCCGGTGACCACCACCGAGCAGGAGACCCGGTTCGACGCGTACTACTTCGCCGGGCCGAGCAGCAAGGACGTGATCGGCCAGTACACCACGCTGACCGGCAAGCCCTTCCTGCCGCCGATCTACGGCCTGGAGATGGGCGACTCGGACTGCTACCTGCACAACGCCAACCGGGGCGAGCGGCACACCCTGGACGCGTTGAAGATCGCCGACGACTACGTCGCCAACGACATCCCGAACGGCTGGATGCTGGTCAACGACGGCTACGGCTGCGGCTACGAGAACCTGGCGCAGACCGCCCAGGGACTCCAGCAGCGCAAGATGCAGCTCGGCCTGTGGACCGAGGACGGCCTGACCAAGCTGGCCGACCAGGTGAAGGCCGGCCAGCGGGTGGCCAAGCTGGACGTGGCCTGGGTCGGCTCCGGCTACAAGTTCGCCCTCGACGGCTGCAAGTCCGCCTACCAGGGCATCGAGGACAACAGCACCGCCCGCGGCTTCACCTGGGCACCGGAGAGCTGGTCCGGCGCGCAGCGCTGCGGTGTGCAGTGGAGCGGCGACCAGTCCGGCAGCTGGGACTACATCAGGTGGCAGATCCCGACCTACGCGGGCGCCACCATGTCCGGTCTCGCGTACACCTCCGGTGACGTGGACGGGATCTACGGCGGCAGCGCCCAGACCTACGTCCGGGACCTGCAGTGGAAGTCCTTCCTGCCCGCGATCATGTCGATGGACGGCTGGGCGCCGAGCGACAAGCAGCCCTACCGCTACGGGGAGCCGTACACCTCGATCAACCGCAAGTACCTGAAGCTCAAGGAGTCGCTGCTCCCCTACATGTACAGCTACGCGGCCGAGGCGAACCGGACCGGGGTCGGCGCGGTGCGCCCGCTGGCGCTGGAGTACCCGCAGGACGCGGTGGCCGCGACCGACGCGGCCAAGTACGAGTTCCTCAGCGGCCGGGACTTCCTGGTCGCGCCGGTCTACTCGGACACCTCGGTGCGGGACGGCATCTACCTGCCGCAGGGCACCTGGGTGGACTACTGGACCGGGCGGACCTACCAGGGCCCGACCACGGTGAACGGCTACAGCGCGCCGCTGGACACTCTGCCGCTGTTCGTCAGGGCCGGTGCCGTGGTGCCGATGTGGCCCGGCGTCAGCTCCTACCAGGACCGCACCGCCTCCTCCCCGCTGGCCTGGGACGTCTACCCGCAGGGGGTCAACTCCTTCTCGCTGTACGAGGACGACGGGGTGACCAAGGAGCACCGCCAGGGCAGGTCGGCGACCCAGACCGCCACGGTGACCGCGCCCGCGAGCGGGGTCGGCCGGGCCACCGTGGACGTGTCGGCCAGCGTCGGTGACTTCGCCGGCAAGCAGACCACCCGTCCTTACCGGTTCAGCGTGCACAGCGTGAGCGCCCCGACCGCGGTCGCGCTCGGCGGGCGGGCGCTGCCCCGCCTCGCCGACAAGGCCGCGTTCGACGCGGCGGCCGAGGGCTGGTTCTTCGACGCCGCCGACCGGGGCGGGGTGGCGCAGGTCAAGACCGCCTCGCTGAGCACCGCCACCGCCTTCCAGCTCACCCTGGACGGGATCACCGCACTCAGTGCCACCGCCACCGGACCGAGCTGGGCCTGGGCCAGCGACCTGCCCTTCGCCTCGCAGACCAACGGCTGGGGCCCCGCCGAGCGGGACCGCAGCAACGGCGAGCAGGGCGCGGCGGACGGCCGCACCCTGACCCTGAACGGGACCACCTTCGCCAAGGGCATCGGGGTGCACGCCGACTCCGACCTGGAGTTCGTGACCGGAGGAAAGTGCTCCTCGTTCAGCGCCACGGTCGGGATCGACGACGAGATCAGCGGCTACGGGGACGTGACCTTCTCGGTGGTCGCGGACGGCGTGACGCTCTGGACCTCACCCACCCTGACCAGCACCTCTGCACCGCTGCCGGTCACGGTGCCGCTCGGCAGCGCCGCCCGGGTACACCTGAAGGTGACCACGGTCGGCACAAAAACCGGTGACCACGGCGACTGGGGGGCTGCTAAGTTCCTCTGCAGCTGATGTCTGTACAGGTGTACTGACACCTCGTCAGACGCAGTCCGACGGCCGTTTCCGCAGGACCCCCACCCTGCGGAAGCGGCCGTCCTGCTGTCCGGTCAGCCCTGCCAGCAGCGCTCCACCCGGCCGTTCCGGACGGTGAAGTTCAGCCGGTCCTCGCGGTACTCCATGGTGATCATCGCGTCGGGCGCGAGCACCCGCACCACGCGCCAGCCCCGCTCGGCTGCCAGCCGCTCGGCCTCGTCCCCGGCCAGACCGACGTACTCCTGCTCGTCCATCTCCGTTACTCCCTCCGTCGCACGGGCATACGGTGGATGGTAGGACCGGGAGGTGACCTGGTGATGCGTCCGACGAAGACTCCTCGTACCTGGCACAGCGGCACCGAGCCGATGACGGCGCGCAGCGACCTGAAGCTCCGCTTCCTGCTCTCGGTGATCTTCACCCCGCTGTTCGCCCTCACCACGGCCGGCTTCGCGGTCTGGGCGGCGGTGGCCGACCCCGGCGCTTCGCCGAGCCCGGCCACCCTGACCGCCTTCGCCGTGGCCTGCGGCCTGCTGACGCTGTTCGCCGCGGTGGACCTGCTGGTGGTGGTGCGCCGGCGCCGCACCGAGCTGTGAGTCAGCCGTTCACCCGCTGCGGGACGCCCAGCGGGTTGGCGTCGTGCAGCTCCGGCGGGAGCAGTTCCTGCGGGGTGTTCTGGTAGCTGACCGGGCGGAGCCAGCGTTCGATCGCGGTGGCGCCGACCGAGGTCGAGGTGCTGGTGCTGGCCGGGTACGGGCCGCCGTGGTGCATGGCGGGGGCGACCGCGACCCCGGTCGGCCAGTTGTCCACCACCAGGCGGCCGGCCAGCGGGCGCAGCCGGTCGAGCAGGGCAGCCGCCTCGGGGCCGCGTTCGTCCGCCGCCAGCTGCACGGTCGCCGTCAGGTTCCCGCTCAACCGGCCCAGTACCGCCTCGAGTTCGGCCGCATCGGCATAGCGGACCAGCACCGTGACCGGGCCGAAGCACTCCTCCAGCAGCTCCTCGGTCAGCTCCGCCGCCGCGACCGCGAGCACCCCGGGGGCGACCGCGAGCGGTGCCGCGTCGGCCGGGCCTGCGGCCAGCAGGGTCTGTACGCCCGGCTGGGCCGCCCGGTGCTGGACGCCCGCCAGGAAGGCCTCCCGCATCCGGGGGTCGAGCAGCGGCCCGCCGTCCGTCTTGGCGGCGGCCGCCACCAGCTCCTGTTCCAGCTCCGCCGCCCCGGCCGGGATCAGCACCAGGCCCGGCTTCACGCAGAACTGCCCCGTGCCCAGCGTGAACGAGGCCGCCAGGCCTGCGCCGATCTCGGCGGCCCGGGTGGCGGCGGCCCGCTCGGTCACCACCACCGGGTTGAGCGAACCGAGTTCGCCATGGAACGGGATCGGCCGGGGCCGGGCGGCCGCCACGTCGTGCAGTGCCCGCCCGCCGCGCACCGAGCCGGTGAAGCCGACCGCGGAGACCAGCGGGTGCCGGACCAGCTCGGGCCCGGCCTCGAACCCGTGCAGCAGGCCCAGCAGTTCGGCGGGCAGGCCGAGCTCCACCGCCGCCTCGCGGATCAGCCGGGCGCAGAGCTCGCTGGTGGCCGGGTGGTCCGGATGGGCCTTGACCACCACCGGGCAGCCCGCCGCGAGCGCACTCGCGGTGTCCCCTCCGGGCACGGAGAAGGCGAGCGGGAAGTTACTCGCGGCGAACACCGCGACGACCCCCAACGGGACCTTCATCCGGCGCAGGTCGGGACGGCCGAGCGCCGGATCGGCGTGGTCGATCGCCACGTCCAGGAAGCCGCCCTGCTCGACCTGGTCCGCGAAGATGCGCAACTGGTAGGTGGTGCGGGCGAGTTCACCGGTCAGCCGGGGCACCCCGAGCGCGGTCTCGGCGTCGGCGGCCGCGATCACCTCGGCGGCTGCGCCCGCCAGC
>NZ_JBFUMY010000083.1:0-32075 GCF_054049135.1 Kitasatospora sp. P5_F3
ACCACCACGTCGTAGTGGTCGCGGCGCGGGCCCGGCATCAGGCTTCGTCGCGGTAGGGCGAGACCTTGTCGATGAAGCCCGCCGTCACCTCGTCCTCGGTGTACCCACTGGCGGCGATGGCCTGGGCGATCGCGTCGGCGGCGAGGGTGACGTCGGCGGCCTGCGGGACGTGCAGGGTGACCAGGTTGTTGGTGTGGCCGATGCCGGTCAGGTCGATGCCGGGGGTGGACTCCACCTGGAGCCGGGCCGGGAAGTCCGCAGCGCCGGTGCGGACTTCGACGATGCCGAGCCGGTACCAGTCGTCGACCATCTGGTTCATCTGTTCGGAGTTGTTCCCCTTGAGGCCGCGCAGCCACACCGCCCGCCGCTCGAACGCCTCGGTCCGCTCGTCGAGCGGCCGGCCGGTGTCCACCACCACCTGGTAGTCCTCCTCGGCGAGCACGTGGTTGGGCACCCGGGCGGGCCAGAAGGTGGGCAGGTACGGGTCGTTGCGCGGGCTGAGCGAGAGCTCGTACCCGGAGCGGCAGCTCGCGGTGTCGGTCTGCCAGGGCACCGCCATCCACCGGGTCAGGTCGCCGGGGCCCTGGGCGTGCAGCGGGCCGTCCGGGCCGAGTGCGCGTTCCGGGGTGAGCACCGGGCCGTAGTCGGGCTCGGGCTGCCCGGACGGGCGGTGCTTGATCCGGAACGGCGCCTGGTACATCGTCAGGTGCCGGATCGGCCAGGTGACCTCGGTGCCGGGGTGGAAGGCGTCGGCGAGGCAGAAGTCCAGCGCCGCCCGGTCCAGCGCGGCGGGCCGTTCGGCGAGCAGGAGGTCGGCCAGCTCGTGCACCGGGGGGATGGTGCCCCAGTCGTCCACGAAGGTGCCGTCGGCCCAGAGCTGGAACATCTTGTACTGGGTGGGGGAGAAGGCCAGGTGCTGGAGCGGGGTGCGCGGCGGGATCGCCATGCCGTCCCCGTACAGCCAGGGCCAGGGCACCGGCGAGGCGCCGTCCCGGGTGAAGTCCCGCAGCGCGTTGAAGACCTGACGGCGTAGCGCCTTGCGGCCGGGGGAGGTGCTGCTGAGCCGCTTCATCCCCTCAGGGGTGGTGAAGTCGGCCAGCCCCTGGTGGCCGTAGAAGCCCGCGAAGCCGTGGTTGACCCACTGGTGGTCGGCGAAGCGTTGCAGCACCGGCGCGATGTGGTGGGTGAAGGAGACCCGGTCGGGGAAGGGCAGTTGACCGTCGGTTACGAACACGTCGTACAGCAGGTCGTGGAGGGTGCGGATGCCCTTGACCGCCGGTGCGTAGTTCGGCGGCGCGACCATCACCCAGGCCGGGTCCACCGGTACCGTACGGCCGTTGATCCGGACCACGGCGGTGACCGGGCCGTCCGCCGTGTCGTCATGCCAACCGTCGTTGTTGGCAAAGGTGTTGACCGGTCGGCCGTCGTAGGAGGCGGAGTCGCCGAAGCCGCCGAAGACCAGCAGGTGCCCGTCCCGGTCGGTGCGCAGCTCGCCGAGGTAGACCTCCTTGCCGACGAAGGTGCCGCCGCTGAAGTGGTAAGCCGGGCCGGAGACCTCCCGGCCACCGATGCTGACCGGTTCGGGGGCGATCACCAGGTCCTTGCGGCGGTCCCCGATGATGTCCTGGTTGCGCAGCGCGGACTCCTTGGCGTCGGCGGCGTCCGGGATGTCCAGGGCCAGCTGGAACTGGTACCAGGCAGCCTTCTGGTTGGCCAGCCGCGCGGACCAGGTGATGTCGGCGTTGTCCGGGCTGAGTTCGACCACCGCCTCGCCCTGCGCGTTGTACCCGTAGAGGCGGAACCGGGCCACCTCGCGCTTGATCGCCCCGGTCTGGTCCTTGTAGAAGCCCGGTTCGGCCGGGAGCGGGTCGGGCACCTCAGGCCCGAGGTAGTACTCCTCGGGTGAGTTGCCCACCCGGGCGACTCCGATCGCGGGGTGGATTGCGGCACGGACGACCTCGTCGAGCATGAAGCGATGCCTCCAACGGGGAGTGGGTGCGAACCGGAATGGCGGTTCGCCTACATACGGATGCTATGGCCCGATCCAACCGCCCGGCGCGGACCGACACCCGCCACACCCCGGACGAGTGAGGCGCGCGGTGGCACAACCGCGGTGAGGCGTACGCGGTGTCAACTGGCGTGCGCCCCGCGCGGGATGGGGCGCCCGCCCGGTCCGGCCCCGGCTCACACCTTCGGGGTGCGGGTCCGCTCCGCCATCGCGGTGCCCCCGGCTGGGCCTTGCCCTCACTCCTTGTCCGGGGTGGTGGTGTGGTGGTTCGAGCGCTTGAAGCCGCGTCGGTCCGTGACCTTCTTGCGTTCTCCTGGTGGTTGTTCTCCTGGCGGTCCGGGCCGCGCCGGGGCCTCTCGGGGTGGTCGGGGGTCCGGGGCCGGTCGGGGTGCAGGTGTTGCGTGGTGATTGCGTGGAGCGGATGAAGCAGGTTCTGCAGCCGGTGCAGGAGACCTCGGGCGATCGGGTCTCTGGCGAATAACTGCTGGCTGCGGTACCCGGTGATCTGATCTGCTTCAGCGGGTGCCGTCCAAGGAGCAGGGCCGGGGAGTGTGCGAGAGGTGACCATGCACGAAGATCAAGTGAACGTGACCACCGAGACGGTTGCCGTCCTGATTCGGGATCAGTTCCCCCAGTGGGACAGCCAGAAGATCCGGTTCCTGCAGTCGACGGGGACGGACAACGCCATCTTCCGCATCGGGAACGGTCTCGCGGCGCGTTTCCCACTGCGCCTGGCCGATGCCGCTGAGGCACTCGCGGTCCTGCAGCGGGAAGCCCGGGCGAGTGCCGAACTGGCACAGGTGTCCCGGTTCCCCGTTCCGGAACCCGTTGCCTTGGGAGAACCCGGAGCCGACTATCCCATGCCCTGGTCGGTCCAGACGTGGCTGACGGGAACGGTCGCCTCGGGCGCCGACCTCGGCGGGTCGGACGCTTTCGCCGAGGACCTCGCGGCCTTCATCGCCGCCCTCCGGCAAGCCGATACCCGGGGGCGGCAGTTCAGCGGTGAGGGCCGCGGCGGGGTTCTGACCCACCACGACGACTGGATGGCGAAGTGCTTCGAGGAGAGCGAGGTGCTGCTCGACGTGCCCAGGCTCCGCCAAGTGTGGAGCAGTCTGCGGGAGTTGCCGCGCACGGGTGCCGACGTGATGAGCCACGGTGACCTGACCCCCGGCAATGTCCTGGTCACGGGCGACCGCCTCAGCGGCGTGCTCGACACCGGCGGGTTCGCTCCGGCCGATCCCGCACTGGATCTGGTCAGTGCCTGGCACCTGTTGCGGCGGGGGCCGAGGAAGGTGCTTCGGGAGGCACTGGGCTGCGAAGAGCTCGAGTGGGAGCGCGGCAAGGCATGGGCGTTCCAACAGGCCATGGGCCTTGTCTGGTACTACGTCGAGAGCAATCCGACGATGAGCAGGATGGGACGCCGGACACTCAACCGCATTCTGGAGTCGGTGGAGTGATGCCACCCGACTGCGGGCAGTACCCGACCGGGGCCATGCGACCTTCAAGGGTTGTCGGGGGGTGGTGGGCCGTCAGGCCGTCGCCCTGGAGCTGGGTGAGCATCTTCCCGAACTCGCGGACGTGCCCAGTAAGGGCATCCAGTTCGGGGCAGCCGACGAGGACGGCTTAGAGCCTCAGGCGCTCGTTCTCCGGCAGGGTGTCGGGGTGGGTCAGGATCCATCCGGTGACCGTGCGGACGGCGGACGGCGGACGGGTTGCGGGTGCGGTCGGAGTTGTGCGGAACGGCCGGAGGTAGGCGCGGACGGCTCCCGGCCGCCGTTGCCATGATCGCGCGGGTCTGCTCGATCCCCTGCAGCACCGGGTTGGTGAACCCGGCAAACAGGGGCGGGGCGAAGTAGGCACTGGAGATGGCTGGGTTGGAGTAGATCCCCATTGGGTCGGCTGTCCGCTGCAGCTCCTTCATGCGCCTTTGGATTTGCCGGTGGTAGTCCTGGTTGAACGGGTCGCGCATCGTGACTCCCCGGATCCGCCCCCGGTTCCCACGATGGCCCTGGGGAGAGGGGCCGCGCGTGTCCGCCGATCCTTCGCCGAGTGCGCTGTACGCGGCCGCCGAGGACGAGCTCGACCTGGTCGTCGTCGCCCTGCTGTACACGCTTGCCAGCCGGGTCTCCGAGATGTGCGCGGCCGACGTCACCGACCGGATCGAACGCGGCCGCCGATCGAAGCTGGACGTGACCCGCAAGGAGGGCAACGAGCGGATCTTGGCCCTGTCGCTGTCAGTTGCCGAACTGCTCGACACCCAGACCGCCAGTCGCACCGACGGGCCGCTGCTGCGGGACCGGTCCGGCGCCCGGCTGGATGCGGCCGATGTCGACTGGATCCTGACCCGGCTCGGCCACCGCGCCCGGGTGCACACCTGCCCCGACACCGACCGCCCTGCCGCGCCGGATGAGCCGCGGCACGCCTTCAAGCGGTGCGAGCGGTGCCGGGACGTCACCCCACCAGTGATGCGGGTCTCCCGGATCACCCACATGCTCGACAGAGGCGTCGACCTGGTCGAGGTGCAGGGCCAGGCCGACCAGGGTCTTCACCGGCCCGTCTGTACACAGGAGCGCATCGGCCAGCTCGAACAGTGCATCCGCACGCCTGGTCGGGCAGTCGTAGAAGTCCCCCACGGAAGCGAGACAGCTCCGCGAACGGATCACACTGCGCGCCTTGCTCCACCACGCTCATCGCTATGGCCTTCGCGTCAAATCCACTGCCTCTTGGTCGAGTTCAGGATCACGCGCAGGCCGCGCTGCTGTCCCGGGAATCCTCGTGCGGGTGACAAGCTCGAGCCTTAGAGGCGTGGGTGGCCGGAGTTGCAGCGGACTCCCCAGTTCCCACTCGGCGAGAAGGTCTCAGCGCTTCCTCGGATCACGGTGAGGTTCATCTTGAAGCCGTCGAACAGGATCCGATCGCCCGGCGCGAGGGACAGCGGGGCGGTGAGCTCGCAGAAGTAGCCGCCGTCTTCTTCAAGGTCATCCACCATCACGAACTGCGGGACCGGAGTGAGACCGTCAGTAGCCAGGCGCATGTCCGGATAGTTTCACAGCGGGGACTGCCATCGCGACCGACTTCGGAACAGCAGCCCGGAGGTTAAACGCCAAGCTCGGGCGGCGAAGCTCGGGCTGGGCGTGGCGGCCTCCCACAGCGCGCGCTCGTTGGGCAGTGCCCATTCACCGTGGTGGACGAACGGTGCTGCGGCCTTGGCGCCCACCCGGTGTGGGGGCGAGCGAGGCGAGGCCCAATTCGGTTGCCGCATCGTCGAGTTCGGTCGCCAAAAGGTGGGTTGGCGCGGGGGAGTCATGGTGGTCACGGCGCCATTCTGGCGAAGGGGTGGCACCCGCACACCAGGTATGTCGATATCAAGTATCTTGACGTCGAGATTAATGTGAGTCAGGCTGCTCCCCGTACCAACGGCAGCGACGGGGGCAGGATCATGCGCGACGGACGAGGCGGCGGACTGGTGGCGCAGCTGCGCCGGCCGCCGGGTGGGCGGGACGGGCGGATCATGCTGCTCGCCCAGTTCCTGGACCGGCTCGGGACGGGGGTGTGGGCGGCGGCCTCGGTGCTGTACTTCACCTTCGTCAGCCGCCTCGACGTCGGGCAGGTCGGGCTGCTGCTCGGCGTCGCGGCGGTGGCGGGCATCGCGGGCTCCCCGGTCGCCGGACAGCTCGCCGAGCGGTACCAGGCCCGCACCCTGCTGATGTGGTGTCACCTGCTCCGGCTCGGCACCATGCTCCTGCTGCTGGTCTGCCGTGACTTCGCCGCACTGCTCGCGGTGATGGCCGTGACCTGCCTGGCCGAGCGGGGTGCCAAGACCCTGGAGATCCTGTTCGCCGCCCGCGCCACCGACGGACAGCGCGCGACCTACCGGGCGCTCGCCCGCACCGCCATGAACGCCGGGTACGCCGTCGGCGCCGGGATCGCGGCGATCGGCCTGGCCGTCGGGACGGCGCCGGCCTACCGGGTCCTGGTGGCGGTCAACGCGCTCTCCTTCGCCGTGACCGCCGTACTGGTCCGGCGCACCCGTGAGCACCGGGCCGCCGCGGAGCCCGCGGAGGACGTGCCGTCGGGCGCCGAGGCCGGGCCCATGCGCGGCCCGAGTCCGTGGCGGGACCGGGGCTACCTGCGCTTCGTCCTGCTCGACATCCCGATGAGCCTGGACGACTCCGTGCTCAGCGTCGGCCTGCCGCTCTGGCTGATCACCCGCACCGATGCCCCGCCCGCCCTGGCCCCGGCGTTCCTGGTGCTCAACACCGTCCTCGTGGTGCTGCTCCAACTCCGCATCTCCGGCTGGGCCGAGGGGCCGCGCCGGGCCGCCGCCGCAGTCACCCTGAACGGCCTGGCGATGCTGGCCGGCTGCGCGCTGCTGGCCTTCGGCACCGGCGGTGGGGCCTGGAGCGCCTCGATCGTCCTGCTGCTCGCCGCGTTCCTGGTCTCCGGCGCCGAGCTGATGCGCTCGGTCAGCTCCTGGGAGCTGGCGGTCTCGCTTGCCCCCGAACACTCCCGTGCCTCCTACCTCGGGGTGGCCGGCATGGCCCAGTCCGTACAGAAGTCGCTCGGCCCGCTGCTGCTCACCGGGGTCGTCATGGCCACCGGCCCGCTCGGCTGGTTGGCTCTCGGCTCCGGCATCGCCGGGCTCTCAGTGCTCCAACGGCGCGGCTGCGAGCGGCGGTTGGCGGCCCTGCGGCAGCCTCAGGACGGTGTCGCCGGCCCCGTGCCCCGAAGCGATCCGGCCCGCAGCGCCTCGCCCGTGCGGTAGGGCTCGATGAGCAGCGGGCGCAGTGCGCGGCCGGCGCCGCTGAGGGCGTAGCGGGTGCGCACGAGGAAGCCGGGGAGACGTTGGCGGTCGACCAGACCGCGCTCGCAGAGATCGTGCAGCCCCTCAGTGAGCACCTTGGGGCTGAACTCCGGGAGGCGTTCCGGCAGGGTGCCGAAGGAGTGCTCAGTGACCTCAACGACGAGCCCAAGGCCGCCACCACCGCCTACGCCGAGACCGAAGACCACGTCGGCGGCTTTCTCACCGGATCGCGTTGAATACGTCGCGAAGTTCGACCTTTGCCGGCTGTCCGGTCGGCCTGCGGTCGAGCCGGGCTTTCCTCCAGGCCGTCAGTTTCGGCTCGATCAAGGCCCATCGGGCGTCGGACAGGTCGCTGGGGTACGGCTTTCGCTGGCTCACGGAACAGCGTCTGCACGGATATGGCGGAGGATCAGATTCCGCTGTCACTTGGGCGGTTCTAGGACTTCTTCGAACCAGACGGACTCCTAGTCGCAGAAGCGGATGAGACGGACAGCTGCACTCGTCGGCCGTTTAACCTCAGGCCCGACCTACCTCGCAAACATCGCAATGTAGGGCAAGGACAAGAGCCGCATACAGAACCATGAATGCCAAAACGCCCAGTCAATGCCAGGCCCAGGAAGGCGCTTGGCCGGGACACCCCAGCCAAGCGCTTCTTGGAACTGCTTGAAGACGACCCCAACCTCCGCCGCGTTGCGACGATTTGTGGAATCCACCTGTTCGGGGGCGGGGCGTCGTGCGTACCGATCGGGGGCGGGGTCAGTCCTTGCCGGGCACCGCCAGGATGCAGAGCAGGGAGCAGGCCACCGCCGCGGACGGGGCGGTGGTGGTGGGGGTGGTGCCGGCGGGCGCGTTCGCGGCGATGAAGCTCGCGGAGGCGGTGTTCTTCAGCGGGAGCGCCAGCAGCAGGGAGTCGCAGTAGACGGCGCGGCTGGTGCCGACCGCGAGGGCGAAGGTGCCGGCGGCCTGCCGGCAGGCGGGCGTGCTGGCGTCGTTGACGGTGACGGACGCGGCGTCGACCGGTCCGGCGTTGCTGACGGTGATCCGCCAGTGCGCGGTGCCGAGCAGGCCCAGCAGGCCGACGGGGCTGGTCTTGGCCCAGGGCCCGGGGCCGCCGGGCAGGCAGTCGTGGGAGTTGGCGGAGCCGCAGATCTCCTTCTCCACGGTGACCCGGGGCTGGCAGCCGGTGCCGGGCGCGACCGCGGTGGTGACGGTGTTGGAGGTGAGCGCGCCGTTCGCGTCGCTGCCGTTCGCGGTGTTGGTGACGGCGGTGGCGGTGCAGGCGGCCGCGACGGTGGTGCGGAAGCAGACCTGTGGCCCGTCGCCCCGGTACTCGACGACCAGCGTGGGGTGGTTGCCGTTGGCGAAGTCCGCGGAGGTGGTCAGCACCAATTGCGCGGTGACGGTGAGGGCCGGGTGCGCGGTGACGGAGATGCCGGACAGGTCGACCGTGCCGTCCGCGCCGAGCGCCGGGGTCGCGACGGGCGTGCCGTCGGGGTCGGTGACCAGGACCCGGGACGCCGACAGGGTGATGTGCGAGAGGTCGATGTCGGTCAGCCGGACCTTGTCGTAGCCCTGGACGTGGCCGCTCGCGCCGTCGCAGTAGAAGTCGCCGGGTTCGAGGGTGACCGAGGCGCCGCTGTGCACGCAGGGGCTGGCGCCGGTCGCCGGGTCGAGGGAGAACAGCACGCCGGCGTCGCCGAGGCCGATCAGGCAACGGGTGGTGGAGTCGTAACTGTAGCCGTAGTCGCGGGTGTCGCCGCCGTGGGCGCTCGGGTGCCCGGCCGGGAGCGGGAAGCCCCCGCAGGGGCCGCCGGTGGCCCAGTCGTGGCAGACGGTCGCGCCGGCCACGCCGCCGCCCCAGATCGGGAAGTAGCTGCGGGTGCCGGTGTCGGTGGTGACGGGCTCGGGGTTGAAGGTCAGCACGTTGCCGGCCAGCGCGCCGAGGCTGCTCGGCGCGGCGTGCGCGGAGCCGTCGAGGCCGTAGCAGGTGGTCAGAACGTTGGCGCCGCCGACGGTGCTGGTGCAGACGCCGTCGGGGTGCCCGGCGGGGTCGTACGCCGTGTAGGCGTTGTAGGTGTAGTAGTTGGCGTTCGGCCCGGCGGGGTGCTGGGTGTCCCAGCCCGCACAGGTGGTGAGGGCGGCGGTGTCGAAACAGCCGAGCGCGGGCGGCCCGGGGACGGTGGAGGTACCGGCCTGCGGCGAGCTGGAGACGAAGACCTTGTCGCCGACCGCGGTGAGCGCGCCGAAGTAGAGCGCGGTGGGCGTGCTCGGCAGGTCGTGGTTGCCGGGGGCGACGGGCGCGTACGGTTGGCCGGCGCACGGGGTGCGGGTGGCGAGCGCCAGGCAGAGCACCCTGCCGTTGCTGGCGACGCCGTAGAGGTTGTCGCCGGAACGCACCAGGCCCGCGAGGTTGTTGACGCTGCTGGGCGAGCCGCCGGTGGGCGTGAGGGCGGTGAAGCCGCAGTTCGCCTGCGCGTCGAGGTCCAGGCAGCCGACGCCGACCGCGGCGGCCGTGACGGCGGGGTACAGCACCTGGTTCGGGTGCGCGGGGTCGAACACGTACTGCGGGGTGAGTGGGCTGCCGATGTCACCGGTGGCGCCGCTGCCGAGCGGGCCGACGGTGGTGTTCAGCGGGCGCGGCCAGGGACCGCCGGTACAGGGCTGACCGGCCGTCAGGCTGAGGCAGACCACCTGCGGGGCGGTGCGCGCGGCGTGGTGGTAGATGTTCCAGGACTGGATTTCGCCGGACGCCGTCCGGTGCAGGATCGGGGTGAACCCGTCGCCGCCGGTGGACTGCGCGGTCGGCTGGACGGGGGCGAGCAGCAGCGGGGAGACGCCGGTGCCGACGCCGCGCAGCACCGGGTTCACGGCCCGGACGGCGGTGGTCGCGGTGCCGGTGTCGGTGGCGCCGAAGGTGCTGCCGTCGGTCGACCAGGACGGCGTCCACCCGGGCGGGACCTTCAGCGAACCGGGCACGTACGTCTGGGAGTTGCCCGCGCCCGTGATCGGGTCGGTGACGACGGCGGGCGCGGCGGCGTCGCCGGAGGTGCCGCTGCGGTAGGTGACGGCCCAGTTCAGGGTGTCGCCGTGCTCCGCGGTGGCGGCGCCCGGGTGGGTGGCGTTCTGCACGGTCTTCGCCAGCGCGGACGCCCCGGCGGCGGTGTCGGCCGGGCTGGCGCCGGCCCCAGGGGCGACACTCCCCAGGCCCAACAGCAGGAGCGCGGAGGTGACGGCGGCGGCCGTGGCGGCGCCCAGCGGATGGCGGCCGGTGCGGCGGCTTCGGACGGGGATCGGCATGGGCGGACGCGGGCTTCTCAGCACTGGTTCTCCACCTCTGATCGGCAGTCGGACTGACGGGTCGTCAGACCGGTCCGTCGATCAGGGTAAAGGTGCGGTAAGTATGAACCGGACCCACTTTTCATATTGGTCACATCATGAACGAATATGACTCGATATCTTCCCCTCCCGGCTGCCCGCACCAGCCACCGAGGGCCGATCGCCCTCGAACGTCACTTTGATATCCGCCCATCCTTGGGTCGCTGGCGTACGACCACGTACCGTTCCGCTTCCCTATTCATGCGGGCGCTCTGGCGGAGCGTCGGGCCGTAGTCCTAGGCTCGTGGGCGAATCACTCCGGACGTGCGAGCCGTAGGGCCGTGCGGGGACGGACGACGGGGGAAGAACTTCGCGTGAAGCTTCCCCGTGGACTTGGACACCTGGAGACTGGGACGTGAGGTTCCAGAGGAAGTAGAGCCAGGTGAGCAACAAGCAGGGCAAGCGGTACTCGGAGGAGTTCAAGCGGGACGCGTGATATTGGCCCGTTCCTCCAGCAAGACGGTCACTGAGGTGGCCCGGGACCTGGGGGGGCAGGGCTTCGGCGTAGTCAGCGGGCGTCCGTTTTGTGATGCCCTTTGCGAGTAGGCCCGGTCCGCCAGGATCAGGCGAAGCGACGCTCAGCCACCGCCTGCTTTCTCAGAGCGCGCCCAGCCTACCGCCCGCCTGCCCCCGGACTTTGGAGCCGTGCGCGCGGGCCGGAGCCAGGGTGCCGAAGTTGGGGTCGTGCCCATCCTGGCGGTGGCCCTCCAGCCCGCCCAGGCGCGATCGCGGAAAGCTGTCCGATTCACGGAGGCCGGATCGAGAGCTGTCTCCAGGTCGATCTCGGCCCAGACCGTCTTCCCGCCGGCGGTCAAGGTGGCGCCCCAGCTCTTCGCGAGGGCCCCGACCATCAGCAGGCCACGTCCGGTGAGCGCCTGTTCGTCCCCAGAGGCGGTCACCTCGAGGGGGCGGACGTCGGACGGATCATCGACCTCGACGCGGAGTGTCCTCCCGGTCGGTGCCAGCAAGAGCCGCATGGGCAGCCGGGCCGGTCCCGTGTGGAGGGCCGCGTTGGCAAGCAGCTCGCCGACGATGGTGACCAGGTCGTTCGGCGCCCCGCCGGTGACACCCCAGCCGGCGGCTGCAGAGCGCAGTGCAGCGCGGGCCGGAGCGACGCAGGCCAACCGTTCACCCGGATTCGGGGCGGTGGCGGTGACCGTGAGCCGGTAGACCGCACCGGAGCCGGTCACCATGCCTCGCCCGTGGCCACCGTGCGCGAGCTGGTGCCGACGGTGACCAGAGCCACCCGGTAGCCGGCCAGCTGGTCCGCGACCTTGGCCCAGACCTGTGCGGTGGCGGCGACCTTGGGCCGGGTGACGGTGACGGTGACGGTGACGACCGCGACGAGCGCACCGCCGGCGGCCGGTTCGGTGATGCGCCGCCAGCCCGGCCGCTCGTCCAGGGGCACCAGGTCGTTGGGGTCGAAGACCATCTCGCTGAGGCTCCAGCCGTCGGCTGCGGCCCGGGCGGCACCGCAGCCGGACACTGGCCTGCTCCGCCCCACCACCCACACCGAGGCCGAACTCCGGGTGGCCGTCCAGGTCGGCGAGGGAGCGAGCAACCAGGAGGCCGCCGCCAAGCTCTTCCTCAGCGTCAAGACGGTGGAGGCCCGGCTCACCCGGATCTACCAGAAGCTCGACGTGCGGTCCCGGGCCCAGCCGGCCACCGCGCTGCGCACCTGCTGACGGAGCGTCAGTCCGGTTGCTTGCGGAGGACCGTGCCCGGGAGGTTGGTGACGGTCCTGCCATCGGCTGAGCGGAAGGTTGCCCCGTCGATCTGTGCCGTTTGCGGCGAGTTGCCCGCACCTCCTCACGTGACGTGTCGGATAGTGGACACGCCGTAGCACTCCCGGGATTGGACGTTCATGGACCGCTACCCCCCGATCGCCGACCACGGTCTGGTGGGCGACCTGCAGACCGCCGCCCTGGTGTCCTCGGAGGGCGTGGTGAACTGGTTCTGCTCACCGAGGTTCGACTCGCCGAGCGTCTTCGCTTCGCTGCTCGACCACGACCGCGGCGGGTACTTCCGGCTGGCGCCGGAGCACTCGGACATGTCGTGCAAGCAGCTCTACTACCCGGACACCGGTGTGCTGGTGACGCGGTTCATGTCGCCGGACGGGGTCGGTGAGGTCGTCGACTGGATGCCAGCGAACACGAGTCGCACTCCGACCGACCGCCACAGTCTGATGCGGGTCGTCCGCGCCGTGCGCGGCACCGTGCGGTTCGTCCTGGAGTGCCGGCCGCGGTTCGACTACGCCCGAGCCGACCACGAGCTGGAGCTGCGCACCGAGGAGGCCGTCTTCCGCGCGCCCGGGATCACCGGTCATCTGCAGACCAGCTTCCCGCTTGAGCGGGACGGCCGGGACGTGCGGGGCTCGGTCGTCCTCACCAGCGGTGAGTCGGCCGCGGCCGTGTTCACCACGTGCGCCGCCGCCGGTGAGGCGCCCCCTCCCCTCGCGGTCGAGGACGTCACCGCGAGGCTGTGGCAGGAGGTGGACTTCTGGCAGAAGTGGCTGCACAGCTCCCACTACCGGGGGCGGTGGGCCGAGATGGTGCATCGCTCCGCCATCACGATCAAGCTCCTTACGTACCATCCGACGGGTGCGCCGGTCGCCGCCGCCACCATGGGCCTGCCGGAGCAGGTCGGCGGGGAACGTAACTGGGACTACCGGTATTCGTGGGTCAGGGACGGCGCGCTCTCGGTCCGGGCCCTGCTCGACCTCGGGTTCGCCGAGGAGGCGTCGGCGTTCACCAAGTGGCTGGGCGACCGGATGCGCGACCGCGCGGACCTGCCCGGTGAGCGCTTGCAGATCATGTACCGGGTGGACGGCGAACCGCATCTGACGGAGGAGATCCTCGACCACTTGGAGGGCTACCGGGGATCGCGCCCGGTGCGGGCGGGCAACGCTGCCGCCGACCAGCTGCAACTCGACATCTACGGCGAGGCCCTCTACGCGATGGCTGAGGGCATGGATGTCGGCGTGGAGCTCGGCTACCACGGCTGGAAGGGCCTCGCGCGGACCTTGGACTGGCTGTCCGACAACTGGGACCGGCCCGACGAGGGCGTGTGGGAGACGCGTGGCGGCCGGAAGGACTTCACCTTCAGCCGGGTGATGTGCTGGGTCGCCTTCGACCGGGGCATGCGGATGGCGACCGAGCTCAGCCGGCCCGCTGACATCCCGCGTTGGCGCGCCGCCCGTGACAGCATCCTCGAACAGGTGATGGACAAGGGCTGGAGCTCGTCCGAGCAGGCCCTTGTGCAGCACTATGGTGGCGACGTCCTGGACGCCTCCCTGCTGCTGATCCCGCGCCTGGGGTTCCTCGCCGGGAAGAGCCCGGGCTGGCTCTCCACGCTGGACGCGATCGAGCGCAAGCTGGTCTCGGACAGCCTCGTCTACCGCTACGACCCGGCGGCGTCGCCGGACGGCCTGCGCGGCTCGGAGGGCACGTTCAGCCTCTGCACCTACCTCTACGTCGACGCCCTGGCCCGCGCCGGGCGCATCCGGCCGGCGCGCTACACCTTCGAGAAGATGCACACCTACGCCAACCACGTCGGGCTCTTCGCCGAGGAGATCGGCCCGAGCGGCGAGCAACTCGGCAACTTCCCACAGGCGTTCACGCACCTGTCGCTCATCATGGCGGCATCCACGCTGGACGAGGCCATCGACAAGCAGCGTGCGCGGGGCTGAGGCGACGGCGGGGCCTCTGATGGATCCATGCAGGCATCGCCCTCGACCACGAAACCAATGTGCCACCGCTGGAGCGTTCGCACTGGGTGGCCTTCGCCGGAATCGTCCTGATGCTGAGCGGACTGTTCGACATCATCAACGGGTTCGTCGCGATCCTGGGCCACGGCTACTACGAGACGACCGCCGATCACGGCAACCGCCTGCTCATCTTCAACTACACGGCCTGGGGCTGGATCTGTGTTGCCGTAGGGATCACGCAGGTGCTGGCCAGACTCGGTGTGCTGCTCGGGGTCAGGCCGGCACGTATCACCGGCATCGTGCTGGCGTCTCTGTGCCTGGTGGGTCAGATGATGTTCTCTCGGCCTTCCCCTACTGGTCGCTGTTCACCATGCTGATGTCCGTACTGGTG
Organism: Kitasatospora sp. P5_F3; assembly: GCF_054049135.1. Lineage (NCBI taxonomy): Bacteria > Bacillati > Actinomycetota > Actinomycetes > Kitasatosporales > Streptomycetaceae > Kitasatospora > Kitasatospora sp. P5_F3. Next base: position 14,285 of record NZ_JBFUMY010000083.1, read on the forward strand.
ATCTACGGACTGCTGGCCGAGCCGCATCACGCCAAGGGCCTGCGGGTGTGACCGACGCCGGGATCGCCGGGGGTCGCGTCCCCGGTATGGCGTCCCCCGATGCCCTGGAGGTCGGCCGTCCGTGCGCGGGCGCGGCGGGAGGCGTCGCCGAACTCCCTTTCGACGGCCTCGTCGAGGAGGACCAGTTCGGCCCGCAGGGCGGGCCGGCAGGAGTCGGGCAGCGCCGCGAGGAGGCCTTCGAGTAGGGCCCGCAGGCGCCGGCAGACCTGGACGGAGCTCGCGCCGTAATCGCGAATCTCGGTGACGGCGAGTTCGAGGTACTCCTCCCAGGCCCGGCCGGGCAGCACGAGGCGCGGTAGGCCGCGGTCGTCGGCGAGCACGTAGTGGCTGCGCAGTCCGACGCGGCCGACGGTGTGGAGGAACGCCTCGATGTGGTTCAGCACCTGGACGGCGGTGGTGGGGTCGTTGACGGCAGGGGAGAGGGCCCGGATCGCGATGTCCACGAGGATGCGCAGGGCGAAGGCCGGGTCCTGCTCGATGGTCCGCTCGGCGCCGAGGGCGAGCAGGTCGGCCACCCGGTGCGGGTCAGGTGCGGGCGCGCCGCCGTGCACCTCGACCAGGCTGCCGCCGGGCTCCACGAAATCGCCGACGGAGGCGGCCAGCACCAGCACGCAGTCGTGCCGGGCCCCGAGCAGGACCAGGCCGGGCGCGTCCAACGCCTGGACCACACCACCGCGTTCGGACCGTACAGAGGTCACCGGGCCGCCTGTCGGCGGAGCCCCGTCGGGCGCCGCCGTGCTTCGGAGGTGCGCCGCCGCCTGTCCGAGGACGTGTTCGCCCAGGCGTCCGACGATGTCGGCGATGGCCACCGGCCGCAGGTTGTGGGTGAAGCGGTTGAGGTAGATCAGCAGGAGCAGGAGGCTCACGGAGACGGCGACACCGGCCAGGGTCACGCCGAGGTTGGGCACGGAGTCGGTCTCGATGCTCCGCAGCAGCGTGTACGCGAACGCGAAGGTGCCGGTGAAGGTGGCCAGTACGGCCTTCTGCAGCCTGTCGCGGTACCAGAGCCGCATGTAGCGCGGGGAGAGCGTGCCGGTGGCCTGCTGGATGACCAGGACACCGATGGTCACGACGAACCCGAGCAGCGCGACCATCGAGCCGACCACCGAGCTGAGGACGCTGCTCGCGGTCGTCGCGGAGTAGTCCCAGGTCCTCGGCAGCCAGGACGCGCCATCCGCGGCGGTGGCCAACTCGGCGAGGGCGAAGCCGAGTACGAGCCCGAACAGCGGGACGATCCACAGGCTCGCCTTGGTGTACTGCCGCAGCCGGAAGCGGGCGGCCCAGGACATCACGCGGGGCCCAGCAGTACGGCGGTGTCGTCCGGCCKCGGGGTGGCCGGGCTCGTCTCGGTGACCGGCTCCAGCCGGCCGTCGGGGCCGAGGACGAAGAGGACGTCGTGGTCCGGCGGGACCGGTACGGAGCCGGACTGCAGAAGGAAGCGGGCGCCCCGTCGGTAGCGGGCCGCGAGGAGATGCCGGACCAGCTGCCGGCCGAAGAGGATGTCGCCTCCCGTGTAGGGGGCGACCACGCCGTGGCTGTCCCGGGGTGGTCCGACCCGGTAGACGGGTCCCTGGACGTTGTCCTTGACGACGACGGAGGCGAGGGCGTTGAAGTCGTCGTCGTCGGTGAGCAGGAACACCGCGGTGACGCCCTCCAGGCGGGCCCGGGGGTTGGTCGCGGTCGCCAGCATCTCCCCGTGCGCGAGTTCGATGCCGGCCGCGGTGATCCGCTCGCGTTCGTCGTCGAGTCCCGCCCACATGAGCACGTCGAGTCCTGCCGACTGCAGGGCCTTCCCGAGGCCGATCACCCACGGGTCGCCGCCGACCAGCAGCGGCCGGGTCCGACTCGGCCTGACGACCTTCAGGCGGCGGGCCACCGGTGCGGCGGTCAGTGCGTAGAGCAGGACCGTCCCCACGATCACGAGGAAGGTGATCGGCAGGATCTTGGAGGCTCCGGGCAGCCCCTTCTCCACCAGGCTGGCGGCGAACGCGGAAGCGGTCGACGCGGCGACGATGCCGCGCGGCGCCATCCACCCGATGAAGCCCCGTTCGCCCTTACTCAGGTCGGAGCCCCGGCCCGCGACGAACGCGACGAGCGGTCGGACGAGGAGGACAAGGATCGCGATCAGGATCAGCGAGGGAACGAGCACGGGCACCACGGACGCCGGAGTGACGGCGGAGGAGATCGAGATGAACAGCAGGCCGATGATCAGCTGGACAAGCGTTTCGAGGAAGGGCCGGCGGGCCGGCATGTCCAGGCCGGGGAGGTTGGTGACGGCGAGTCCGGTGACGATCGCGGCGATCAGGCCGGTGTCGTCGCGGGCGATGTCGCAGCCCGCGGAGACGAGGACCACGGTGGCCAGTTGGGCCAGGGTGCCGAGCGTCTCGCCGAGCCGCAGTTTGCGCAGGGCCAGCCAGAGGATGACGGTGCCGACGGCTCCGCCTGCGAGGCCGACGCTCATGCTGATGAGGAACTGCCCGATCTGGTAGCCCCGGCCGATGTCGATCTGGCCGCTGGTCGCGACGGCGTGGAAGACGATGGCCCCGAGGATTCCGCCGATCGGGTCGGTCAGCGTTCCCTCCCAGATCAGGATGCGACGCATCCGGTCCGTCGGTCGCACGTATTCGAGCAGGGGGCCGACGACGGTAGGGCCCGACACGACCAGGATTACGCCGATCATGGCCGCCACCCGCAGCGGGATGTCGAAGAGTGCCGGCCCGATGGCGCAGACGGCGAAGAAGGTGATCAGGATGCCGATGATCAGCAGTCGTCCCACGATCCCGCGGGTTTCGCCCTTGAGGTTGCGCAGGTCCAGTCCGAGGCCGGCGTCATAGAGGATCACCGCGACGGACAGTGAGACCAGCGCGGGGAAGTCCGGGCCGATGAGCCGTCCGGGGTGGATGACGTCGGTCAGGGCACCGACTGTGAAGCCGACCGGCAGGAGGATGATCAGAGCGGGCACGTGCAGTCTGTTCGCCAGAATCTGCGAGCCAGTGGCCAGGGCGACGGTCAGGGCGATGCCCATGAGGATGTCTTCGCCGGTCATCGCGGTCGTCCTCCTGTTGAGTTTCCGGGGCCCGTGGGATTCAACCGCGTTGACGAGCCCTGCCGTCACCCCAACGCGCTCGGACACGGCCTCCACCACCCGATCGGCCCTGCGGAAGTTCTTCCTGCGGACACACGGACCCGGATCACCGCCGTCGCCCCGGCCGACGCCGAGACCGTCGACGTCACCGTCACCACCGTGCCGGGCAACAACACCACCCAGACCCTCAGCGCCGTCCACCCGCAGGTCGTCTTCGCAGTCCGCTGCGTCGACCACTCCACCCCGACGCAGCCCAGCATCACCATCACCATGGCCTCCGGGCACCACACGTTCACCGGATCGGCCTGGATCCCCAGCGGCGACCAGAACAGCGCCCTGACCTATCAGGGCAGCACCACGGTCCCTGACCTGTGCGGCGGTACCAACCTCGACCTGTCGGCCGGAGGCACCTTCACCACAACCCTCAACTGAAACAGGCAGTCATCGTGGTGCCCGGCTCCTCCTTGAAGCTGAGAGCAGCTCTTGACGGCCGGAGCCTGGCAGTTGTGCGGCGGCCTCAGGGGGCGGCGCGGGTGTTCCTGCCGGGGTCCTGGACCCGCCGGTCTCTGTGGGTCAGGGTCTGGTCAGCAGGAGCACTACGTCCAGTGTGGCCACCGCGATGGCCGCCAGGAACGGTCCGCGTCCGCGTGGCGCGAGTACGGCGGGCAGTGTGAGCAGTGCGGTGCCCGCCAACGCGGCCCGTCCGGCGGCCCCCACCGGTCCGGCCGGGCCTGTCACCAGGACCACCGAGGCGGCCGCCGGCAACACCGCTGCTGCCGCGCCCGACCACGCCCGGCCCAGCCGCTGTGGCAGTCCCCGCACGCCGGCCGCGAGGTCGTCGTCCAGGTCGGGCAGCACATTGGCGAAGTGCGCACCGGCGCCGAGCAGCGCGGCCCCCGTTGTCAGCCACGGCGGCGGCCAGGGCGAGCCGGGCAGGCCGAGCGTGACGAAGGCCGGCAGCAGTCCGAAGGCCAGCGCGTACGGTGCCCAGGAGAGCACCGTCCGTTTCAGCCCGAGGTTGTACGCCCAGGCCGCCGCCACCCCCGCCAGATGGGCGGCGCCCGCCGCAGGGCCGCTCGCCAGCGACAGCGGTACGCAGCAGGCCAGGGCCCACCCGGCCGCCGCCCGGACCGTACCGGCGGTCAACTCCCCGGTGGCCAAAGGCTTGTCGCACCGCCGGGCGGCAACGTCCCGGTGCCGGTCGATCAGGTCGTTGCTCCAGCCGACCGACAGCTGGCCGGCGCCCACGGCCGTACCGACCAGGGCGCTCCCCACCGCCCCGCGGCCGCCCGCGACGGCGAGGGCGGTGGCGATCAGTGTGACCGCGGCTGCGGGCGCCGGGTGGCAGGCCCGGAGCAGAGTGCCGAGCCGGAGCGCTGTGGGCGCCGGGGCGCTCTGTTGGGTCGTCATGTCCCGATGCTAGGCCGGGACTCGCCCGATTCACGTGCTTGATCCTGGTATGTCACTACTGTCCCTATGCTGGGCCGGTGACCCGAATCGTGGCAGTGACCGGCGTGGTGCCACCGCACCGGTACCGGCAGCAGCAGGTGACGGATGCCCTCGCCGGGCTGCGCCTGTCGGGCGGGGACGGCCGCGCACTGCTGGACCGGGTGCACGGGTCGGCCGGGGTGACCACCCGTCACCTGGCCCTGCCACTGCCCGCCTACGCCGGGTTGACCGGATTCGGGCAGGCGAACGATGCCTTTATCGCGGCCGCCCTGACCCTGGGCGAGCAGGCGGTCGGTGAGGCCCTGGCGGAGAGCGGTCTGGCCCCCGGGGAGATCGATCTGGCCGTCGCCACCTCGGTGACCGGCATCGCGGCTCCCTCGATCGAGGCCCGGCTGGTCGAACGGCTGGGCCTGCGGCCCGACATCGCGCGGCTGCCGATCTTCGGACTTGGCTGCGCGGCCGGCGTCGCCGGTACCGCCCGACTGCACGACTTCCTGCTCGGCCGGCCCGCCGGAGCGGCCCTGCTGCTCTCCACCGAACTGTGCTCGCTGACCCTGCAACGCGCGGACGCCTCGCCCGCCAACCTGGTGGCGAGCGCCCTGTTCGGGGACGGCGCGGGCGCGCTGCTCGCGGTCGGCACCGAGCACCCGGCGCACCGGACCGGTCGCGGCCCCACCGTGGTCGCCAGCCGCAGCCGGCTCTACCCGGGCACCGAACGGCTGCTGGGCTGGGACATCGGCGACAACGGGTTCAAGATCGTGCTCGGCGCCGAACTCCCCGAGCTGGTGCGGCTGCACGTCGGCGCCGAGGTGGAGACCTTCCTGGCCGAGCACGACCTCAAACCGGGCGACCTGACCGCCTGGATCTGTCACCCCGGCGGCCCCAAGGTGCTGGACGCGATCGCCGATCGCCTCGGACTTGCCGACACCGCACTGGAGTTGAGCCGACGCTCACTGGCCGCGGTCGGCAACCTCTCCTCCGCCTCGGTGCTGCACATCCTGCGCGACACCCTTGCCCTGCGCCCGCCGCCGCCCGGCTCCCACGGGCTGATGCTCGCGCTCGGGCCCGGCTTCTGTTCCGAACTCACCCTTCTGCGCTGGTAGGGGCCGATGACCGCGTACACCCTCCTGATCCTGCTGGTTGCCCTCGAGCGGCTGGCCGAGCTGGTGGTGGCCCGCCGCAACGCCGCCTGGAGCCTGGCCGTCGGCGGCACCGAGTACGGGCGCGGCCACTACCCGCCGATGGTGCTGCTGCACACCGGGCTGCTGGTGGGCTGTCTGCTCGAACCCGCGCTCGCCGACCGGCCGTTCCTGCCGCTGCTCGGCTGGCCGATGCTGGCCCTGGCCCTGGGTGCGCAGGCGCTGCGCTGGTGGTGCATCCACACCCTCGGCTCCCGCTGGAACACCCGGGTGATCGTGGTGCCGGGCCTGCCGCTGGTGACCGCCGGCCCGTACCGGTGGCTGAGCCACCCCAACTACCTGGCCGTGGTGGTGGAGGGCTTCGCGCTACCGCTGGTGCACTCCGCCTGGCTGACGGCGCTCGGCTTCAGCGCGCTCAACCTGGCAGTCCTGAAGACCCGGATCAGCTGCGAGGAGGCGGCCCTGACCACCTGTCGGGCCGTCACCCCGTGATCGACCTGCTGGTGGCGGGCGGCGGGCCGGCCGGGCTGGCCACCGCGATCCACGCCGCCCGGGCCGGCCTGGAGGTGGTGGTCGCCGAGCCGCGCCCGACCCCGGTCGACAAGGCCTGCGGCGAAGGTCTGATGCCGGGCGCCGTCGAGGCGCTGCGCCGGATCGAGGTGGACGTCCGGGGCAGGCCGTTCCGCGGCATCCGGTACCTGGAGGCGGCCGGGGGCCGGAGCGCCGAGGCCGAGTTCCGGGCCGGCCCCGGCCTGGGCGTGCGCCGCACCGCCCTGCACACCGCCCTCGCCGACCGGGCCGCGGAGCTCGGGGTCCGGGTGCTGCCGGTCCCGATCCGCTCCTTCGAGCAGCGCAGGGACTGCGTTGTCGCCGCCGGGCTGACGGCCCGTCACCTGGTTGCGGCGGACGGGCTGCATTCGGCCGCCCGCCGGGCGCTCGGCCTGCACCGCCCGCCGGCACCCGGCCGAGCGGCCCGGTACGGCCTGCGCCGGCACTACGCGCTGGCGCCGTGGACCGACCTGGTGGAGGTGCACTGGTCGGCCCGGTCCGAGGCGTACGTCACCCCGCTGGGGCCCGAGTTGGTGGGGGTGGCGCTGCTGACGGGCGACCGGGCGCCGTTCGACGAGCAGTTGGCGGGCTTCCCGCTGCTGGCCGCCCGGCTGGCCGGGGCGCGGCCGTGCACTCCGGTGCGCGGTGCCGGTCCGTTGCGGCAGCGGGCGGCGGCCCGCAGTGACGGCCGGGTGCTGCTGGTGGGCGACGCGGCCGGCTACCTGGACGCGCTCACCGGCGAGGGGGTGTCGGTCGCCCTGGCCTCGGCGGAGGCCGTGGTGCGCTGCCTGGCCGCCGGCCGGCCGCAGGAGTACGAACGGGCCTGGCGGCGGGCCTCGCGCGGCTACCGGCTGCTCACCGGCGCCCTGTTGTGGGCCGCCTGACCCCGCTCACCACACGGCCGGCAACTCCCGCGGCCCGTGCACCACCGAGGAGGTCCGGTACTCCAACTCTCGGACGGCGCGGCCAGTCGCAGACCGGGCAGTCGGCGCAGCAGCGAGCCGAGCGCGATCCGCGGTTCGAACCGGGCCCGCGGCTGTCCCGGGCACTCATCGACCTCGTCGAGATCGTCAACCCGCTCAGCTTCCACCGGCCGGCCGACGAACTGATCTACGTCGCGATCCTGGAGCTGTACGCGGCGGAGCAACCCGTCGACCTGCACGGCCTTGTGCGCAAGGTCCGCAGTACCGCTCAGGCCGAAGCCCACGCCCGCACGTCGCGGTGACGTTCACCGCCGCGGATGTCGGTGACCGCGTCCCTGCCCGGGTCCTGCTCGCCCCCCGTCACCAACGCCGGCCGGCACCTCGCCCGCCGAGTCGGCCCCGGAGGCATCCGGTTCAGCTGAGAGCCGCCTCCGGGGGAGACGCCGCACGCCGTCACGGCCACTGATCATCACCGCCCGGTCGCGCCCGCCGCTCTTGGCGGAGCGCAACGGCGCCGTGTCGGCGTTTCAGTCGGCGTTGTGGGTGCGCAGCTGCTCGGCGGCTTCCTGGTAGGCGTCGGTGGCGCGGGCGAAGTAGTCGAAGAGGACTTCGAGCTGCTCGGGCGAGTAGCCCCTGAGGAGCTCGCCGATCCGCTGCCGGGCCGGGGCCATGACCCGGTCGAGGTCGGCGGGCTTGCCGATCGGTTCGACGATCACCTTGCGGCGGTCTCCGGGGTCCGGGGCCCGGCGCACGTAGCCGGCCTGTTCGAGGCGGTCGATGAGGCGGGTGGTCGGCCCGGTGGTGAGGCCGGTGCGGGTGCCGAGCTCGCCGGGGGTCATCGGGCCGGTCAGTTGCAGGATGTTCAGCGCGTAGAGGTCGGTGGCGCCGAGCTCGCAGGCCTTGGCGCTGGCATGGCCGTGCAGCATCACGGCGCTCAGGTACCGGCGGTAGACCTCACTCGCATCGGATGGCACGGCAGGCGTTGACACGGGCTCCTCCACTCCCTAATCTCTTCCTTAGAGAAGAGAAATCTTCGACGCAGTAACTTCTTCAAAGAAGTTATCATGAGGGGGAGACCATGAGCACCGTCACCACCACCGACGCGACCGACCCGACAGGCGAGCCGACCGACCTGAAGAGCGCCCCGACGAGCACCGGGAACGGCCGGCGCACCAACCCTCGGCGCACCGTCAAGCGCGCCCTCGGCATCACCGCCCTCACCCTCGCCGTCGCCGCGGCCGGCGGGTACTTCTGGCTGGACGCCACGTCCGACGTCCGCAACCTCGGCCAGACCGACTGCACCGCCGTCACCCCCGCCGTCACCGCCACCCCGGCCGGCACGCCCACCACCGACGACCACCGTGCCGTCTGCGACACCATCCGCGCTCTCACCGACGCCTGGGGCCGGGGCGACGCCACCGCGTACGGCGAGCAGTTCACCGCCGACGCCACCTACACCACCTACGTCGGCACCCACTACCAGGGCCGCCGCGACATCGCCGACGCCCACCGCGCCCTGTTCGACGGATTCGTCAAGGACACCAAGCTCGCCGACTCCTTCCTCGGCATCCGCTTCTACGGGCCGGACGCCGTCGTCGTCACCAGCCGCGGCGACACCTACAAGGGCGGTACGCCCAAGAAGCCGTCCGAGCTGACCAAGACGCAGTCCTACACGCTGGTCCGCCAGAGCGACCACAGCTGGCGCATCGCCGCCTTCCACAACACCCAGCGCCAGAACGTGATGGAGCGGCTCTCCTTCCTCTGGGACTCGGCGACCATGCCCGAGGCCGAGAAGTGACCGACCGGCTCCGCCCGCACACCGGCACCCCGCGCCTGCACGCCACCACCACCGCACACCCCGACCCGGAGGACGACACCATGACCGCCAACCACCACACCACCGCCCCCCACACCACCGCCTCCCGCGCGACCGACGCCGCCGCGATCCGCGCCCTGCTGGAGCGCAGCGCCGCAGCCTGGGCCGACGGCGACGGCACCGCGTACGGCGCCTGCTTCACCGAGGACGCCACCGACGTCACCTACGTCGGCACCGTCTACCACGGCGGCGAGGAGATCGGCCGCGCTCACCAGGCCCTGTTCGACAGCTTCCTCAAGGGCACCCGGCTGATCCTCGACATCACCGACCTGCGCTTCTACGGCACCGACGCGGCCGTGGTCGTCACCCGCGGCGACGTCCGCAAGGGCGGCACCCCGGAGCAGGACGCCAAGCAGGGCAAACTCGGCAAGCTCGCCACGTACACGGTGGTGCGCGAGGCCGACGGCCGGTGGCGGATCGCCGCCGTCCAGAAGACCCAGCGCAAGCCCCTGCTGGAAGCCGCCTCCTTCCGCCTCCAGCCGGCCACCCGACCCGCCACGAACTGAGACGCAGCCATCATGACCACCACCCAGCCGACCGCCGCGACACCCCGGCCGTCCGACACCGCCCACCGCCCCACCGCCCTGGTCACCGGAGCCAGCGCCGGCATCGGCCGCGCCTTCGCCCGCCGCCTGGCCGCGAGCGGCCACCGGGTGATCGCCGTCGCCCGGAACGAGGAGCGACTCCAAGCCCTGATGGCCGAACTCGGCCCCGGCCACGACCACCTGGCCGCCGACCTCGGCGACCCCGACGGCCTCCACAACGCCGCCCAACTCCTCGCCGACCAACGCGTCCACCTCCTGGTCAACAACGTGGGAACCGCCACCACCGGCCCCTTCGCCACGACCCCACTCACCCACGCCCACGAGATGCTGCGCCTCAACTGCGAGGCCCTCGTCACCCTCTCCCACGCCTTCCTCGCCCAGGCCCGCCCCGGCGACGCCCTGCTGAACGTCTCCTCCACCCTTGCCCACACCCCGCTGCCGGACCTCGCCGTCTACAGCGCCACCAAGGCGTTCGTCACCGCCTTCTCCGAGGCACTCTGGTCCGAGCACCGGGCATCCGGCATCCACGTCCTCGCGCTCTGCCCGGGCATGACCGCCACCGAGTCGCAGTCGCACGACGACGCACCGGCCGCCCTGGTGCAGACCCCCGAACAGGTCGTCGCCACCGCTCTACGCGCCCTGCGCCGCCGCAGCCGCCCCACGGTCGTGCCCGGCACGGCCAACCGCCTGCTCCTCGCCGCCGCCCGCATCCTCCCCCGCCACCGCACCCTCACCGCCCTCGCCCGCACCTGAACCACCCGCACAAACGCGAAAGAGGCCGGATCTCCGAGCAGCCCAGGACACCGGCCGAGCCTGGGCCGGCCGAACCGGATGACGCGCGTGCCGGACACCGCGAGTGCGCAATCGGCAGCGGACCACCGGCCGCAGATCGACGCCTGGAAGCACCGCTGACCGCCTACGCGGCCACCCTCGCGGACGTGATGGAACTGCTCGCCCAGTGGGCGCCGGCCGTCCAGGCCCTGGCCGCCACCGACCTGCTCACCCGCGAGCGGAAGGGCCGCCCGTGAGCACCGACCCGTTCGACGGGGTCGTGCCGACCCCCGAGCAGGCGTACGCCGATGCGCCCGCGTACGAGGAGGAGATGCAGGCCATCCTCAACCTGATCGACCGGTTCTCCGGTGCTGGCCGGAGCTTCTTCACCGACAGGGAGTTCCTGTTGCGGCAGGCCGGCCTCATCGACCGGACCGCTCTGCGCCCGGCCCAGGTCGAGGTCACCAGCCTGCTTGCGCCCGGCAACAGCAGGCGCTGAATCTTGCTCAGCCCCGTCGCCGAGTCGGAGTCGCCCGGGTGCCTGCGGGCTACCGGAGTACGACCGTGACGCCGCGCCGTTCGAGAAGTTGCACGATCTCCTCAAAGTAGGAGAGCTGACCCTCCGGATCCTCCACAACGTCCGCCAGGGCGCGGCGTGCGATCTCGGAGTCATGCCAGGTCAAGGTGAAGGGCGGGGCCACTCCGAAGCCCCCGCACAGGCAGTCCTTGAAGGCGTTCCACTCCCGGCCGAAGTAGTGGCCGGGTCCGAGCAGTGCCTCGGCGATCGCGCAGTGAAGCCCGGGGACGTCCGTGACGAACCGGCCGTCGAGGTGGTACTCGCCGCCGGAGCGGTCCGGTCGGGGCGCGGGCACCCGCCAGGCACGGGTGGTGAGGTCGAGCCAAGCGGCCCTGCCCTGCGAGTCGTACGGCGCCCACATGTTGGGTGCTGCCGGCGGGCCCTGATACCACTGCGCCCAGATCGGGCGGGCCGCCGGCGACGGTCGGTCGGCGCCGCCATCGGTGAGGGTGATGTCTTCCAGCTCATCGCCGAGTACGGACGGGCGCGCTCCGGTGATGGCCAGGCCCACGGTGCGCGAGGCCATCACGGCGCCATGGCGATCCAGCACCAGGAGATCGGCCGAGCCCCGTGTCCACCGGCGTGGTCGCTGAGTCCCTACGAGCAGTGGCTCCGTAGCCTCGCATCCGATCAGCTCCATCGGGACGGGGGTCGGGTCCGCTCGCGACTTGAACAGGCCGTCCACGGCGGAGCACCGGCCTGCACTCGCAGCAGCGACCGTCGTTCCCGCGAATAGCTCGAAGCGTGGTGTCGCAGGCAGTTCGAAGAAGCTCTCCTCGTTCCTGACGCCGGCGCCGAGCACGATGTCGTACCGCGCCGGGTCGGCGGGGTGGGGCTGATGGGCCACCATGACCGCATCGACGAGAGTCCACCACTGCACGGGCTGTTCGTCGTCCCAGACCTCGACGCACACGTCGCCCAGAGCCTGCAACGAGACGTCGGGCTCGGCCAGGACATCGCCCAGGAGGCCGTCGGGACTGCATCCGCGCAGGGTGAGGATCTCCCGTGGCGGCGGGACCGGGTCGACGAACAGCCCTTCGACGCCCGCGCACCTCCCCCAGAGCTGTTCCACGCCGTCTTCGTCTTCCTGGACCAGGAGGTACTTCACCGGGAAGCCCCGGTCCCACCCGGCGTGATCTGCGATGCGCATCCGACTCCCGAACATGTGAGCAGCTTTCACCAACGTTGCGAGCTGAGGAATCAATCCGTGATCAAGCGCACCCGGCTGGGTTCCAGGTGCAGCTCATACGCGGTGTTGCAGTCGTTGATGAGTGTGCCTACGTGCGCGCCACAGGGGCACTGGCGGTTCATGCCTGCCTGGCCGTGAAGACCACAGCATCCGCTGCAGTGCCTCAGACAGTCAGTGTCTTCCCGAAGGCCGCGGGCGTCGTCGGGGTGCAGGACCACCGTGTTGCGAGTGCCGGCGGACACCAAGTACCCGTCGACATCGTCCGGGTCTCCGAGACAGGGGCCGCCGGCGAAGACCGGGCGGGGCTCGGCACAGGGCACGAGCGGTGCGCCCCACGGCTCGGGTTCCAGAGCGAAGAAGCCGAGCGGCGTGGTCGCGGTGGCACGACGTGATCCGTCGGCTTTGGGGTAGCCCTGGTTCCCTGGACGGGCGGGCACCTCGGGCAGCTCAGTCAGCGGTCCAGTGATGGCAAGCCCGCAGGCCGAGCACACAAACACGGTCACTCTGTGTTCATAGCACCCGGCCGACGGCTTACCAAACGGATTATCGAACCGCCGCTGGGGCACGGCGTCATACCTCGTTCGTGGCATCCGGGTTACGCGGGGGCCTCAATCCCCCCGGGCATGTCGGGCAGAAGGAAGGATGAACGCCATCAATGACCAGGTCACCGGCATCGGGCAGATGGTGGTGCCCGGCACTCCGCGCGACTCGCTGCTCATTCTGGACGCGCTGCTGAACCTGGACGGCGGGGTGAAGCCGGAGGTGGTCGCCACCGACAACGCTCGTACTCCGACATGGTCTTCGGCATCTTCAAAATGCTCGGCTACCGCTTCTCCCCGCGCTTCAAGGACCTCGAAGACCAGCGGTTCTGGAAGGCCCGGATGCCCGGCGCCGAGCCGGCGGGCGGGTACGGGCCGCCGGAGGCGCCGGCCCGCAACAAGGTCAGCGTGAAGAAGGTCCTCACCGCCTGGCCGGACATGCTGCGGGTAGCCGGCTCCCTGGTCACCGACCAGGTCCGGGCCTACGACCTGCTGCGGATGTTCGGCCGCGAGGGCCACCCCACCCCGCTGGGGCAGGCGTTCGCCGAGTACGGGCGGATCGCCAAGACCCTGCACCTGCTCGCCGTCGTCGACCCGGTCGACGACACCTACCGTCGCCAGATGCACAAGCAGCTCACCGTCCAGGAGTCCCGGCACAAGCTCGCCCGCGACATCTGCCACGGCCAGAAGGGACCATCCACCAGGCGTACCGGGACGGGATGGAGGACCAGCTCGGCTCACTCGGTCTGGTCCTGAACGCCGTGGTGCTGCGGACGACGCGGTACATCGACGCCGCTGTCGCCCAGCTCCGCGCCGACGGACACGAGATCCGTGACGAGGACATCGCGCGGCTGTCCCCGCTCAAGCACAAGAACCTCAACGTCCTGGGCCGCTACAGCTTCACCGCCGCCATTCCGGTCGGCGGCCTGCGTCCGTTGCGCGACCCGGACGCGGTCGAACTCGACGATGACGACGAGGGGACGGAGGCCTGGCTGTTGCGGCTCACGAGGTCGTTGCCGATGGTTGACGCGGTGCTGCTTGCCGCTGTGTCCATGTGGGTGTCCAAGTCTCGCTGTCGGGGCGGTGGGGCTGTGTGGAGCCGAGGTAGTTGCGGAGTGTGGTGAGTGCGGGGTGTGGGTTGTCGCGGCGCCAGATCAGTGAGTGCGGGTAGACGGGCGTCGGGTCGGTCACCGGGATGCGGCGCAGGTCGAGGCCGGCGGGCCAGACGAGGCGGGTCTGCTCGCCCATGAAGGTGGCCAGGGCCGGGGTGTCGGCGACGGTGTCGAGGAGCGCGTCGGAACCGAAGTTGGGGCCGGTCGCTTCGATGGTGAGGCCGAACTCGGCGACGAGGTCGTCGTAGTAGGCGGCCCACTCGGTACCGGGAACGATGCCGGGCATCCAGATCCGGTGCCCGGCGAGCTGAGCGACGGGCACCGACCGGGCGCCCGCCAGCGCGTGGGCGGGGCCGGTGAGGAGCTGGAGCGGCTCGTCGAGCACCCGGACTGACTCGATGTCCTCGGGAAGGGGCCGGCCGGGTACGGCGACGGCGCGGAAGGACGCGTCGATCGCACCGGAGCGGATGGCGGTGACGGCCGTCTCGATGTCGAACAGCATCAGCACGTCGAGGTCGATCTCGGGGTGCGCGCGGTGGAAGCCGCGCATCAGGCCCGACGCCGCGCCGCGCGAGTTGATCACGTCGACGCGCAGCGGACGGCTGGCCGAGTCCACGGACGCGACCGCGCGCTCGGCGACACGCAGCAGCTCGCGCGCGTGGGGCAGGAACGCCTGCCCGTCGATGGTGAGCTCGGCGCCGCGCGCGGTGCGGGTGAACAACCGCACGCCGAGGTTGCGCTCCAGCGTGGCGATGCGCTTGGAGACGGCCTGCTGGGTGACCGCCAACTCGGCGGCGGCTTCCTGGAACTGCCCCGCGTCGGCGGCGGCGACGAAGGTCCGGACGGTGTCGAGGTCCATGCCGATCCACCCTAGTGCACAACGTTTAGTTGTGACTCGCTGGCAGGTTGGTTGTTTGACCTGCTGTTGTGCGGCTCGCTTAGCTCTCCTTGGTCAACGTCAGCTTGTTCGGGTGGGACATTGAGGGGTGCGCTGAGCATGGTGGGCAGGAGAGGGTTGGGCCGGCAGTTCGGGTGGCTGTGGGCGGCGAATGGGGTCAGTACGTTCGGCACGTGGCTCGCGTTCGACGCGTTCGCTCTGATCGCGATCCTTGTGCTGCACGCCGGGCCGACCCAGGTGTCGGTGCTGGCGGCCACCGGGCTTGCGGTGGGGGCCGCGGTGGCGGTGCCGCTCGGGCCGTGGGTGGAGTTCCGCCGCAAGCGGCCGGTGATGGTCGCGATGGACCTGACCCGGTTCGTGGCACTGATGAGCGTCCCTGCCGCGTACGCACTCGGTCTGCTCGGTTTCGTCCAGCTCCTGGTTGTTTCCGTCGTCGTCGGTGCGGCCGGTATCGCCTTCAGTGCGGCCAGTGGCGCGTATCTGAAGGCGCTCGTGCGGCCGGAGGACCTGCTCGTCGCGAACGGGCGATTCGAGTCCACCACCTGGACCGCCACCGTGCTCGGACCGCCGGTCGGCACGGTCGCGATCGGGCTGTTCGGACCGGTGATGACCGTGGTGGCCGATGC
The DNA here is from genome assembly GCF_054049135.1 of Kitasatospora sp. P5_F3. Classification (NCBI taxonomy): domain Bacteria; kingdom Bacillati; phylum Actinomycetota; class Actinomycetes; order Kitasatosporales; family Streptomycetaceae; genus Kitasatospora; species Kitasatospora sp. P5_F3. Next base: position 29,623 of record NZ_JBFUMY010000083.1, read on the forward strand.
GGTCAGCTATCTGCTCTCAGCCGCGGGAATCGGTGCGATCGGCGGCAGCGAGCCGCGGCCTGAACGTACCGGCGTGCAGGGGGCGCGGCTCCGGCCCGGCGACCTGCTCGAAGGGTGGCGGTACATCCTGACCCACCCGGCCCTGCGCCCCCTGTTCTTCAACACGGTCCTGGTCAACGGCCTGATCCTGGCAACCTCGCCGCTGCTCGCCGTCCTCATGCTCGGCGACCTCGGGTTCGCCCCCTGGCAGTACGGCCTCGCGTTCGGCCTGCCCTGTGTCGGCGGCATCATCGGCTCACGGCTGGCCCGCCGACTCGTCGCACGGTTCGGACGGCACAAGGTCATGCTCACCAGCGGGGCACTGCGCGCGTGCTGGTCGCTCGGGCTGGCCTTCATCCGGCCCGGCGTGGCCGGGCTCGTGCTCGTCATCGCGGTCGAGTTCGGACTGATCACCTGCATGGGCGTGTTCAACCCGGTGTTCGCCACCTACCGGCTCGAGCAAGTCCCGACGGACCGGATCGCCCGCACCCTGTCAGCGTGGTCGGTCACCAGCAAACTCACCATCGCAGCCCTAACCGCGATATGGGGTCTGCTGGCCGGCATCACCGGCCCCCGTACCGCGATCGCCATCGCCGGTCTTCTCATCCTGATCACCCCCTTCCTGCTTCCCCGGCACGACCACGCGCTGCACCACGAGGGAGATCTGATCCGGAGCGAAACGTGACACACCGCAACCCGTAGCCCGTCCGAAAACACGCTGCGGCCGGTCCGCCGATACACGTCCCGTCCAATCACTGGCTGTCCGCGGGCAACTCGGCGGCGCGCCAACTGCACTGCCGGACGTTGTGATCACAGCCGCAGCCGCAGCCGCCCTGCCGGCGATGCCCCCGCTCGACCTCCGTCCGAAGCCACTGGCCGGCTGAGCGCCGACCAGCACCACCAGCAAGGAGAAAGCTCGCGTGAGCACTGCCCCCGCGCTCGACCCCGTGCGCACCGCCCTTCTCGTCATGGACTACCAGCCCGCGATCCTGGCCCATCTGCCCGAAGGCTGGGACTACGACGCCCTGCTGGCCCGGATGGAAGGTGCCATCGCTGCCGTCCGCGCCAATGGCGGCACCATCGCCTACGTCCGCGTCGGTTTCACCGAGGCCGACTGGGACGCGATCCCGGCCACCAACAAGTCCTTTGCCCCGCTGGCCCAGCACCGCCTCATGCACCACGAGGACGCTGCCACCGCCATCCACGAGCGCCTGGCGCCCCAGGACGGCGACATCATCGTGCGCAAGATCCGCTACGGCGGCATGTCCACCACCGATCTCGACGAGCAGCTGCGCGAGCACGAGATCACCACTCTGGTCGTCTCCGGCTTCACTACCAGCGGCGCCGTCCTGTCCACCGTCATCGACGCGGCCGACCGCGACTACCAGCTCTACGTCCTGTCCGACGGCGTCGCCGACCCCGACACCGAAGTCCACAACATCCTGCTCCATCGCGTCTTCCCCTCACGGGCCCACGTCATCGACACCGCCGAGTTGCACACCCTCCTCGGGGCCGACTGACTCCAACCGCCGAGCCAATCCCACCCACGGCCGCCACACCCGCACTGTGCGGCGGCCGCCAGCCTGCCGCCCCGGACCCCGGGCGGGGTGGGGTGGGTGTGACGGAACTTCCGACGGAACTCTGGGGCTGCCCGTCCGCCCGGCTGCCTGCCTGCCTGCCTGCCTGCCTCCGGGTGGGTGGTTGCATCACATGCCGGGTGTGACGGAACTGCGCGGGGCTGCCCGGCATCGTTCCGGTCCGTGACCTCACGGCATTTCGGGCGTCCGGATCGGCTTTTGGTAGACCAATCCGGGCTGCTGCGCGGGGCCCGGTCCGGCGGCTCGGGCCGCTGCGGGGCGCTTCGGTTTCGGTGACTGGGGGTGGTCGTCGTTCCGGCGGTCAGGGGCCGGGGCGGGGCTTCCGGGGGTCGGGGGCCGTTCGGTCCGTTCCGGGGTGCTCCCGCGAATTGACGGCATGTCGGAAATGCTGCCGGTTTCCGCGCTGGTTTTCCTTGTCGATTCGGCCCGTATTTCTGCCGGTTGAGGCCGGTTGGCGGGCCTTGGGATTTCTGCGGGCGGCCGTGCGGATTGCGCGGGTGCGGTTTCGGCGGCCCGGGGTGATGGTGGCGGCGGTCGTCCCCGGCTCGGCGCCGTCCCGGGTGGCGGTCGTCGGGCTGCTCCCCGGGCCCGGCCGCCAGGAGCTGCCGGTCCGCGCCTGCCGGGTGCCGCCCGGTCTGCTGCGCCTGGTCGTCCCGGTCGCTCCGGTGTCAGGCGGGTGCTGTCGCAGGGGTTGTCGCGCCAGGGGTGCTGTCGCGTCCGGTGACGTGCGCAGGAGCCCGGATCCCCGTGGCTGGCCGGGCCGCTACAGCCCCCGCGACAGGGTGCCGCGGTGCTCCCTGGGCGGTCCGGCTGCTC
>NZ_JBFUMY010000084.1:0-23084 GCF_054049135.1 Kitasatospora sp. P5_F3
TCGAGGTAGGAGGGGCCGGGCCCGGCCGGGCCGACCCAGCCGGCGTCGGCCTGCGGCGGGACGGTGTACCCGAGGTGCTGGAGGCTGTACAGGACGTTCATCGCGCAGTGCTTGGCGCCGTCCTCGTTGCCGGTGATCAGGCAGCCGCCGACCCGGCCGTAATAGGCGTACTGCCCCTGGGAGTTGAGGACCGACGAGCAGGCGTAGAGCCGCTCGACGACCTTCTTCATGACGGAGGAGTTGTCGCCCAGCCAGACCGGCCCGGCCAGGGTGAGGATGTCGGCGGCCATCACCTGGGAGTAGAGGACCGGCCAGTGGTCGGTCTCCCAGCCGTGCTCGGTCATGTCGGGCCAGACGCCGGTCGCGATGTCGAGGTCCACCGCCCTGATGACGTCGACCTGGACGCCCTGGCGCTCCAGGATGCCGGTGCTGACGTCGATCAGCCCCTGGGTGTGGCTCCGCTCGGGGGACCGCTTGAGCGTGCAGTTGATCACCAAGGCACGCAGGTCACCGTAGGACGCGACTGGCTCCGACATCGGCAGGGTCTCCCTGGGGTACGGCAGGCCGACGGGCACCGTGGCCCGACGCTGCGCTGGTCTCGCTGGCTCCGCCTCCCACCCCACCAGGGTGTCGGCCGCACCGCACAGCGGACTGGGCCATCAGCCTGAGGCAGCCGGGGAGGCCCGGGTGTCGCGGGCGGGACGGACCGGGCGCCAGGCTCGGGCCGGTGCACACAAAACCCTTACAGCAGCTGGCATTTCCCCTACATTGCTGTGCGGGGGGCCCGTTCCGACGGGCCGGTGGACCACCAGCCGGGAGCAGCAGTTGACGACTTTCATCATGGGCCACGGAAACTACAGCGAGCCGGACACCTTCGTTCCCGCCGGCGGGAAGGTGGGGATCTACGCGGGCGTCGACACGGTGCTCGCCATCACGATCGGCATGGCGGTGCTGGCCCAGCCCGGCGGCTACGAGTCGGTGACGACGTACGACTCGACGGGCGGTCGGATCGCGGCGATCCACAACTACCGGGTCGGCCCGCTCACGCATCCCGAGTTCCAGCGGATGCGGACCGTCGACTCGGTGAAGAACAAGATCATCTACGTCGGCTACGACGAGCGGTTCATGACGGAGACCCAGCTCTGCACCGACGTGGCGGGCTGCGGGGCCGGACAGCACGGGGCCGGACAGCACCGGTGCGACGGCCTGCTGGGCCGGATCACCGATGCCGACAACGACATCCGGCTGGCCTTCTGCCTGGGCAGTGAGCGGCGGTCCGGGCTGGCCCCGATGACGACGGTCTTCCCGTCGACCCTGGCGTACACGGGTGCGAACGCCCACCTGGAGGAGTACCTCAAGAAGGCCAAGGACTGGTACGAGCGGATCACGGCCGACCCGGACGAGGAGATCCCCGCGTTCCACCGGCTCGCGACCAGCGTCCCCGGTGCCCGCGAGGCCGCGTTCATCGTGGCCTCGTCCAAGTCGCTGGACGAGCTGCTGATGCTCCACGACGCTCGGGAACAGCGCAGGAAGCTGACGGCCGGGAGTTTCCTCAACTACCTGTACGGAGTGCCGGAGAAGTCCCGCGGGACGATCGTGGCGGAGCTTCGGCAGGACCCCGTGACCGCGCTGGACCGGTTCGTCGACTCCTTCTTCGCCGCCACCACGCAGCAGCGCTGCGACGCCTGGGCGGCCCTCTCTCCGGAGGAGCAGCGGCAGGCCGCCGACAACCGGCTGATCGGGTTCTGGGCGGCCGGGGTCGTCCCGGTGGTGCGGCGGTACCGGCAGCTGGCCGACTCCGCCGACCAGCCGGTCGGCTGGTTCGAGGGTGCGGCCCTGAGGACCGACCTCTCCGAGTACGGCGAGGTCGAGGCCCAGACGGTCGATGCCTACCGGGACGCCATCAACGCCTGCATGGACTTCGGCGTCTCGGCGTCTCCGGCGGCCAGGCTGGCGCTCTGGGCGCGGCTCGAAGGTAATCAGGACGCCCAGCGGATGCTGAGCACCGTGACCAACGAGACCCTGGCGGACTGGAAGGTGCCGGGGCGGCCCGGCGATCCGGCCGACCCGCTGGCGGCCTGGGTGGCGAAGTACCGGGAGCGCCTGCGGCAGGCCGCGCAGTCGGCGGGGTCGGATGTGCCCGTGGCCGGGACGGACGCCGCAGACTCGGTGTCGGAGTCGAGCGAGTCGAGTGACGAGGCCGAGGACCTGTTCAAGACGTACTGGGACGAGCTCGACACGGCGAACCAGCGGGCCGCCCGCGGGTGGGTGCAGCAGCAGATCGTCCAGGTGATCGAGGACGGCGGCAGGTTCAAGTTCGCCGAGCGGACCCCGGAGGTGGAGGCCGCGTTCCCGCAGGCCAGGTGGACCACCTTCGAGGTGACCGGGCTGACCATGAGCGGCGCCACCCTCGCGGAGAAGGGCAACGTGGACCGGGCCGCGTTCGCCAGCTACCTGCAGGCCCTCGCGGCCGGCACCCGCACGGTGATCACGTTGGGCTGAGGGCTGGTCAGCGCAGTGACCTCGCCGGGTACCGGAGGCTGCCTGACCTCGGGTCAGGAGCCGACCTTGCGCTTGTTGTAGACGTCGAAGCCGACGGCGGCGAGCAGGACCAGTCCCTTGATGACCTGTTGGTAGTCGGTACCGATGCCCACCAGTGACATGCCGTTGTTGAGGACGCCGAGCACCAGGCCACCGATGATGGCGCCGAGCACGGTACCGACGCCGCCGGTGGCGGACGCGCCGCCGATGAAGGCGGCGGCGATCGCCTCCAGTTCGAAGTTGATGCCGGCCTGCGGGGTGCCGGCGTTGAGGCGGGCGGCGAAGACCAGGCCGGCCAGTGCGGCGAGCACGCCCATGTTGACGAAGGCGAGGAAGACCACGCGCTTGCTCTTGACGCCGGACAGCTTCGCCGCCGCCTCGTTGCCGCCGATCGCGTAGGTGTGCCGGCCGAGGATCGAGTTGCGCATCAGGTACCCGAAGCCGACCAGCAGGCCGCCCAGGATCAGCAGCACGATCGGCACGCCGTGGTAGCTGGCGAGCAGCATGGTGAAGACCGCGACGGCCGCGGTGATCGCCGCGAGCTTGGCCGCGAACAGCCCGACGGGCAGCAACTCCAGCCCGTACGAGGCGGCTTGGCGACGCCCCCGGACCTCCTGGAGCACGGCGATCGCGAGCACCGCCGCGCCGATCAGCAGGGTCAGGTTGTGGTAGTTGGTGCTCGGCCCGACCTGGGGGAGGAAGCCGCTGCCGATCTTCTGGAAGCCGGTCGGGAACGGGGCGATCGACTGGCCCTGGAGCAGGATCTGGGTGCCGCCGCGGAACAGCAGCATGCCCGCGAGCGTGACGATGAAGGACGGGATGCCGATGTAGGCGATCCAGAAGCCCTGCCAGGCACCGGCGAGTCCGCCGATCAGCAGGGCCGCCACCAGCGCGACGGGCCAGGGCATGTCGTGCTTGACCATCATCACCGCCGAGGCGGCCCCGACGAAGGCGGCCAGCGATCCGACCGAGAGGTCGATGTGGCCGGCGATGATGACGATCATCATGCCGATCGCCAGGATCAGGATGTAGCCGTTCTGCTGGATCAGGTTGGTGATGTTGAGCGGCTGGAGCAGGATGCCGTCGGTCCAGAACTGGAACAGCAGCACGATCAGAGCCAGTGCCACCAGCATGCCGTACTGCCGGACGTTGCCCCGCAGGGCTCGGACCAACAGCGCTCCGGTGGAGGCGCGTTCGGTCTTCGGTAGCACCGGCGCCTTGGGGGACTCGGTCGTCTGGGCCATTGCCTTACACCTGCTCGTGTCGTTGGTCCGCGGTCTGGGTCATCAGCCGCATCAGGGATTCCTGGGTCGCCTCGGAGCGGTCCACCTCACCGGTGATCCGGCCCTCGGCCATGGTGTAGATCCGGTCGCAGAGACCGAGCAGCTCGGGCAGTTCGGAGGAGATCACCAGCACCGCCCTGCCCTGGGCGGCGAGATCGGCGATCACCGTGTAGATCTCGGCCTTGGCGCCGATGTCGATGCCCCGGGTCGGCTCGTCCAGGATCAGCACCTCGGGTTCGGTGAAGATCCACTTGCTGAGGACGACCTTCTGCTGGTTGCCACCGCTGAGCTTGCCGGTCTCCGCGAACACCGAGGGGGCCTTGATGTTCATGGACTTCCGGAACGACTCGGCGACCTTGGTCTCCTCGTGCCGGTTCACCCAGCCGCGCCGGGCCACCTTGCCGAGCGCGCTCAGCGAGATGTTGCGGCTGATGTCGTCCATCAGGTTGAGCCCGAGCTGCTTGCGGTCCTCGGTCACGTACGCGATGCCGTGGCCGATCGCCTCCGGCACCGTACGGGTGCGGATCTCCTTGCCGTCCAGCAGCACGCGGCCGCCGGTGTACCGACCGTAGGAGCGGCCGAAGACGCTCATCGCCAGCTCGGTACGCCCGGCGCCCATCAGTCCCGCGATGCCGACGATCTCGCCGTGCCGGACGTTGACCGAGGCGCCGTCGACCACCTTGCGCTGGTGGTCGAGCGGGTGCTGCACCGTCCAGTCCTCGATGGCCAGCGCGATCTCGCCGATCTCGGGGGTCCGCTCGGGGTAGCGGTGCTCGAGGTCGCGGCCGACCATGCCCCGGATGATCCGGTCCTCGGTGATGCCCTCGACCGGGATGGTCTCGATGGTCTGTCCGTCCCGGAGGATGGTGACCGAGTCGGCGACCCGGGCGATCTCGTTCAGCTTGTGCGAGATGACGATGCAGGCGATGCCCTGGGCCTTGAGCTCCAGGATCAGGTCGAGCAGCTTGCGGCTGTCCTCGTCGTTCAGCGCGGCGGTCGGCTCGTCCAGGATCAGCAGCTTGACCTCCTTGGCCAGGGCCTTGGCGATCTCGACCAGCTGCTGCTTGCCCACGCCGATGTCGGTGACCCGGGTGTGCGGGCTCTCGTCCAGGCCGACCCGCTTGAGCAGTTGCTGGGCGTGGGTCAGGGTGCGGTTCCAGTTGATGAAGCCGCGGCCCGCGTGCTCGTTGCCGAGGAAGATGTTCTCCGCGATGGAGAGGTACGGCACCAGGGCGAGTTCCTGATGGATGATCACGATGCCGCGGCGCTCGCTGGCCCGGATGTCCTTGAACTCGCAGGGCTCGCCCTGGAATTCGATCTCTCCCTGGTAGGAGCCGTGCGGGTAGACCCCGCTGAGCACCTTCATCAGGGTGGACTTGCCCGCGCCGTTCTCGCCGCAGATCGCGTGCACCTCGGCGGGCGCGACGCTCAGGTTGACGTCCGAGAGCGCCTTGACGCCGGGGAAGGTCTTGGTGATCGAACGCATCTCCAGGATGGGTCCGGCCATGATGGTGCTTCCGTTCGCCGGGGGGCCCCGGGCACCGTCTTGGCGCCGTTCTCGTACTGGCTGGTGTCGTTGACCTCCGGCTTGCCACCGGTGAGCAGCGCGTCGCCCATCTGGACGGCCACCTTGGCGAGTTCGCGGGTGTCCTTGTAGACGGTCTGGGTCTGCTCGCCGGCGATGATGGACTTGACCGAGGCCAGCTCGCCGTCCTGCCCGGTGACGATCGGCAGCTTCTTGCCCGAGCCGTAGCCGACGCCCTTGAGCGAGGAGATGATGCCGATCGAGATGCCGTCGTACGGCGAGAGCACCGCGTCCACCGAGGCCGAGGTGTAGGACTTGCTCAGCAGGTTGTCCATCCGCGACTGCGCGAGCCCGCCGTCCCAGCGGAGGGTGGCGACCTGGTTGAAGGCGCTCTGGCCGCTCTGCACGACCAGCTTCTTGTCGTCGATGTACGGCTTGAGCACGCTCATCGCACCGTTGAAGAAGAAGTTGGCGTTGTTGTCGTCCGGGGAGCCGGCGAACAGCTCGAGGTTGAACGGGCCCTTGCCGTCCTTGAGGCCGAGCTTGTCGACGATGTAACTGCCCTGCAGCACACCGACCTTGAAGTTGTCGAAGGTGGCGTAGTAGTCGACGTTCTTGGTGCCGCGGATCAGGCGGTCGTAGGAGATCACCGGGATCTTGGCGTCGGCGGCCTTCTGCAGCACGTTGGTGAGCGAGGAGCCGTCGATGGCGCCGATCACCAGCAGCTTGGCGCCCTTGGTGATCATGTTCTCGAGCTGCGAGACCTGGTTCTCCACCACGTTGTCGCCGTACTGGAGGTCGGTCTTGTAGCCCTTCGCCTGGAACTCCTTGGCGATGTTGTTGCCGTCGTTGATCCAGCGCTCCGACGACTTGGTCGGCATCGCGATTCCGATCAGTGCGCCCTTGGCGTCCCCGCCGCCCTTGGCCGCCGCGTCGCCGACGCCGTTGGCACTCTGGCCGCAGGCCGCCAGGGTGAGCGAGAGGCCCGCCGCAGCGAGTCCGATCGAGAGCTTCCGCACTGTTCCTCCAAGGTGGCTGCGCCGCTCGGGTGGGGCGGCGGACTCTGAGTGTTAACGCTCACAGAAACCCCGTCAAGGGCTCTGCGGGTCACCGTTTCGTCTCGTGCCGTCGGCTTGACGCAACGGTTGTTAGCGCTAACAATCGCTCGGGGGATGGGGGACCATGGAGGACGACTGGCTGATGGTTCTGGGCACGGCGGAGGTCCTGCGGGCCGCGAGGTCACCGCGGCGCAGCTCGACGAAGCAGCGGTCAGCCGATGACCGCCACGGGTGCGTCCCAGGCGATGCGGTCGACCGTGACGGCGGCTCCGCCGTGGGTCTCCTTCTGGTTGACCAGGTACTGGTGGCCACGCCGGTGGCCGTTCCACTGGCTGCCGAAGGGGAAGCCGGCAGAGGTGTCGGCCTGGCCGTCGTACTGCGCGTACCAGAGGGCGGCCGGCATGTCCGGGGCGCCCTGCTGGGCGGCGCGGGCTATCGCGGCCGCCGAGGAGGCGGCGTAGGCGTACGTGCCGGCGACGTACCCCTGCTGGTGGAGTCGAGGCCCAGGACCAGGGGACCGCTGAGTCAGGCGGAGGCGACCGGGGATGCGAGTTCGTCCGACCTGCGGGAGGTCGTGAACGCGCTGTTCTACCAGAACCGCTCTGTGACGTGAACACGGGCTGGACCAGCGGATTCAGGCACTGCTGTGGTGTCAGGTGCGCGAGCGGGCCCGCCGATCAGAGGATCCGTGCCTGGCGATCGTCGACACCCAGTCGCTGCGTGCGGCGGCCGGGGGCCGAAGAGGACCACGGGACTGGCCGCGGCCAAGAGGACGCCTGGCCGCAAGCGGCCTGGCCGCTCAGTTGTCACCGACGTAGCCGACTTCAACGCCCCGACCGCCTGGACAGGCGCACCCTCAGTGATCTGACGCGGTGCAGCACTAGGCTGACAGGCCGAAGGCGATCATGGACGAGGGCGGGGTAGGCGATGCAGCAGCGAGTCGCGGTGGTGTCTGGTGGTGGGACGGGAATCGGGAAGGCGATCGCCCGCGAGCTCGCCGCAGCCGGGAACCGGGTGGTCATTCTCGGCAGGCGCATCGACGTACTGGAACGAGCCCGAGTCGAGATCGACCACGCTGTGGGTGTTCCCCGTGTGGTGCCGATCGCGGCCGATCTGACCGTCCCAGCCCAGGTGAACGACGCCGCACGCGCGATCGCGGACATCGGCCCGGTCGACGCCCTGGTCAACAACGCGGGAGCGGTGATCACCCAGCCCGCCGACGGGAGCCTCGACGCGCTGGCCAACGCCTGGCGACGGGACCTGGACACCAACCTGCTGACCGCTGTACTGCTCACCACCGCGCTGCTCGACCAGCTGCGCCGCCCAGGCGGACGGCTGGTCGTGATCAGCTCGGCCGCCGCCCAACGCGGCGGTGCCGGCCCGCACTCGGCCGGCTCCTACGCGGCCGCCAAGGCCGCGCTGCACGGCTGGGCGTTCGGGTTGGCTCGACAGCTGGGGCCGGACGGCATCACGGTCAACGTGCTGGCACCCGGCTACGTGTCGGATACCGAGATCTTCGGCGCGGACTGGACCCCGGAGTTCCACGCCGGCAAGATCGCCGACACCCTGGTCGGCCGGGCCGGCACCCCCGAGGACGTCGCCACCGCCGTCAGCTATCTGACCTCCCCCGCGGCCGGCTACCTCACAGGACAGGTGATCGGCCTCAACGGCGGCGCGGTACTGGGCCGCTAGCAGACGTACGGGCCCCTGGTGAGGGTGGCGGTCGTGCCCGCTGCCACCAGCGCACCCCCGCACCCGGAAGCGACCTGGTCTCGGTTGGTCCTCACCGGGCCGGTCGGCCGGGCTCGGCGCCGTCTCAGGGGTCGGTGCCGACGTCGCACGGCTCGGGTGGCCGAGGCTGCAGGCGACTCGTCGTAGCAGGGTCCGGAACAGCTCGCGGTCGTCCTCGTCGCTCGCGGCGAGGAGCCCGTCCTCCGCCTCGCGCACCCGCCATTGCAGCTCGTGGACGGTGTCGGCGCCCAACTCTCTTTGACGGCACCGCCCCAGGGCGGGCGGGTGAGACTCAGGGGCTGACGGCTAGGACCAGGAAGGCGGCCATGATGGTGAGGTGGACGCCGCCCTGGAGGGGGGTGGCTCGGCCGGGCATGACGGTGAGGGTGCCGACGGCGATGGTGAGGGCGAGCAGGATCATGTGGGTTGCGTCGAGGCCGAGGACCAGGGGACCGCTGAGCCAGGCGGAGGCGACCGCGACGGCGGGGATGGTCAGGCCGATGCTGGCGAGGGCCGAGCCGKGGGCGAGGTTGAGGCTGGTCTGCATCCGGTCCCGGGCGGCGGAGCGGACGGCGGCGATGGTCTCGGGGGCCAGGACCAGCATGGCGATCACCACGCCGACCACCGAGGCGGGCAGGCCGGCGTCGGCGACCACCCGTTCGATGGTGGGGGAGACGCCCTTGGCCAGCCCGACCACCGCGACCAGGGCGACGCCCAGCAGGGCGAGGCTGGACCAGGCAGCCCGGGCGGTGGGGGGTTCGGCGTGGTCGTCGGCGTCCAGGACCTTGCCTTCGGCGGTCAACGGCAGGAAGTAGTTGCGGTGACGGACGGTCAGGGTGGAGACGAAGAGCCCGTAGACGATCAGCGAGGCGGTTGCCGCGAAGACCAGTTGGGTGGTGGAGAACTGCGGGCCCGGCTTGCTGGTGGTGAAGGTCGGCAGCACCAGGCTGAGCGTGGCCAGGGTGGCGATCGCGCTGAAGGCGGCCCCGGTGCCCTCCGGGTTGAAGACCGCCACCCGGTGCCGGAGCGCGCCGACCAGGATGCACAGCCCGACGATGCCGTTGCAGGTGATCATCACCGCCGCGAACACCGTGTCCCGCGCCAGGGTGGCGTTCTTCTCGCTGCCGTCGGCCATCAGCGTCACGATCAGCGCGACCTCGATGATGGTCACCGCGACCGCCAGCACCAGCGAGCCGAACGGTTCGCCGACCCGGTGCGCGATCACTTCCGCGTGGTGCACTGCCGCGAGTACGGCCGCCGCCAGGAACAGCGCGACCAGCACCACCAGTGCGGTGGGCAGCGATCTGCCCCAGGTCAGGGCGAGCAGGACGAAGGCGAGTGCGGGAGCGAGGGTGGTCCACTGCAGGGCTTCACTGCGGGCCTTGGCGATCATCCCCCGAGTTTTCCAGGGCCGGGCCGCCCAGGCGGTGGGCCCGCCGACCTCGGCGTGTCGGCGGACGGGAGAAAGTGCTCAGCGCGCAGGAGATGGACTCCGCTGCGCGACGGTGCCGGGGTCAGCGGGTCTCGATGACGACCTTTTCGATGATCATGTCGTTCATCGGGCGGTCGGTGCGGGGGTTGGTGTCGGTGGTACCGATGGTGTCGACGACCTTCTTGCCGGCGTCGTTGGTGACTTCGCCGAAGATGGTGTGCTTGCCGGTGAGCCAGGTGGTGGGCGAGAGGGTGATGAAGAACTGGGATCCGTTGGTGCCCGGGCCCGCGTTGGCCATGGCCAGCAGGTAGGGCTTGGTGAAGGCGAGGTCAGGGTGGAACTCGTCGGCGAACTTGTAGCCGGGCCCGCCCGTGCCGTTGCCCAGGGGGTCGCCGCCCTGGATCATGAAGCCCTCGATGACCCGGTGGAACACCGTCCCGTCGTACAGCGGGTCGGTGCTCGGCTTCCCGGTCTGCGGGTCGACCCACTCGCGGTCGCCCTTCGCCAGCTCGACGAAGTTGCGCACCGTCTTCGGGGCGTGGTCCGGGAACAGCCGGACCTCGATGTCGCCCTGACTGGTCTTCAACGTCGCGTACAGCTCTTCCGCCATGACGATCCTTCGGTGTGCGGGCTACTTGGCCCGGCCAGTCTCCCGGCCGGGCCGACGAACTCGGGGCAATGACACGAGATCTCACCCGCACGAGTGGGTCAGGGCGCCGGGCCCGGGGAGCGGCCGGTGACGGTTCCTCAAGATCGTTCACTGGGTCGTCATGCCGCCGCACCCCGGGTGAGCGGCGGTTCCGTGGCCGAACTGTTGGGAGAGCGGCAGAACCTCTTCGTATGCTTCGCGCGTGGTGTTGAGGGAACGACACCTTGGGAGAGGGACGCATGAAGCGATTTGGCAGGGCACTCACCACCGGCGCGCTCGGCGGCGTACTGGCGCTGACGGCGGCGTGCTCGGGAGGCGGCGCACCGAAGGCGGGGCAGACGGTGTCGGCGAGTCCGTCCGCGTCGAAGACCTCCTCGGCGGTGATCAGCATCGAGCCGGGCAACGGCAGTACCGGCGTCAAGCCGGCCGGGGCGCTCAAGGTCTCGGTGCAGGGCGGGAAACTGACGGAGGTGCAGGTCGCGGCGAAGGGCGGCGCTGCGGTGCCCGGGACCTTCACGGTGGACGGCTCCGGCTGGACGCCGACCGGAAACCTCGCGGTGTCCACCGAGTACCAGGTGAACGCGCACGCCGTGGACGCGAACGGGGTGGCGGCCGCTCTCCAGGGCGGCTTCAGCACGCTGACGCCCGCCAAGGGCGCCGGGCCGGTCGACAACATCGCCGACGGCGGGACGTACGGGGTCGGCATGATCGTCTCGCTGGAGTTCAAGGTGCCGGTCAAGGACCGGGCGGCGGTGGAGCAGGCGGTGGTCATCGAGACCGGCGACGGCACGGTGGTCAAGCCGCACTGGTTCAGCGCGCAGCGGGTCGACTTCCGCCCCGAGAAGTACTGGAAGCCGCAGAGCAAGGTGGCCGTCAAGTACCGGTTGAAGAGCGTGGAGACCGCACCGGGTGTCTACGGCGAGGTGGACAAGGACCAGACCTTCACGGTCGGCCGCTCGCGGATCAGCACCGCCGACGCGAGCAGCAAGCAGATGCTGGTGCAGGAGGACGGCAAGCCCGACGAGACGGTACCGATCAGCGCCGGCGCCAGCTCCCCGGCCTCACAGAACACCTTCAACGGCACCATGGTGGTGATGGCGAAGGAAGGCACCGCCGTGATGGACTCCAGCACGGTGGTGAACCACGAGGGCGCGGACTACCGAGTGGAGATGCCGCACGCCCTGCGGCTCACCCCGACCGGCACCTACGTGCACGGGAAGAACGCCGCCCCGAGCATCTTCGGCCGGCAGAACATCAGCCACGGCTGCATCGGTCTGCTGGACGGCGCCGGTGACGGCCGGTCCGACCTGCCGGGCGGCAAGTTCTACGACGCGGCCATGGTGGGCGACGTGGTGACGGTGAAGAACTCGGTCGGCCAGCCGGTGGACCCGGCCAACGGTATGAGCGGCTGGAACATCGAGTGGAGCAAGTGGTAGCCACCGGGCGGCGCCGAGGCTTGACCTGACGTTGTCCGGCTGCTCAGCGGCGCGTCGGCCGCAGCTGCTTCGATGCCGGACAGCGGGCGGCCGAAGCCCGGTTAGGCTGCCTGCCGGGAGGTCCGCCCCGCAGGCGGGCAGCGCGGACGGACGAAAGAGGACATGATGGTGCACGCACGGGCAGGCCGGCAGGCCGAGCCGCAGGATCTGGTCGACGTGGCCCGGCTGGTGACGGCCTATTACGCGCTGCGCCCGGACCCGGCGGAGGTCGGGCAGCAGGTCGCCTTCGGCACCTCCGGGCACCGCGGGTCCTCGCTGGACACCGCCTTCAACGAGGACCACATCGCCGCGACCACCCAGGCGATCTGCGAGTACCGGGCGGCCCAGGGCATCACCGGGCCGCTCTTCCTCGGCATCGACACCCATGCGCTCTCCGAGCCCGCCCGGGTCACCACCATCGAGGTGCTGGCCGCCAACGGCGTGACCGTGCTGCTCGACAGCGCCGACGGCTACACGCCGACCCCCGCCGTGTCGCACGCGATCCTCACCCACAACCGGAGCAACCCGGCCGGGCGGGCCGACGGCATCGTGGTCACGCCCTCGCACAACCCGCCCGCCGACGGCGGCTTCAAGTACAACCCGCCGCACGGCGGTCCGGCCGGTTCGGACGCCACCGGGTGGATCCAGGACCGGGCCAACGAGCTGATCCGGGGCGGGCTCGCGGACGTCCGGCGGATGCCGTACACCCGCGCGCTGGCGGCGGACACCACCGGGCGCTACGACTTCCTCGGCACGTACACCGAGGACCTGCCCTCGGTGCTGGACCTGGACGCGATCCGGTCCGCCGGGGTCCGGATCGGGGCGGACCCGCTCGGTGGGGCGTCGGTGGCGTACTGGGGCCGGATCGCCGAGACGCACCGGCTCGACCTGACGGTGGTCAACCCGCTGACCGATCCGGCCTGGCGCTTCATGTCGCTGGACTGGGACGGCAAGATCCGGATGGACTGCTCCTCCCCGTACGCGATGGCCTCGCTGATCGGCCGTCGGGACGAGTACACCATCGCCACCGGCAACGACGCGGACGCCGACCGGCACGGCATCGTCACGCCGGACGGCGGTCTGATGAACCCCAACCACTACCTCGCGGTGGCGATCGACTACCTCTACCGGAACCGCAAGGACTGGCCGGCCGGGGCAGCGGTCGGCAAGACCCTGGTGTCCTCGTCGATGATCGACCGGGTGGCCGGCGAGCTGAAGCGCGAACTGGTCGAGGTGCCGGTCGGGTTCAAGTGGTTCGTCGACGGGCTGCTGGGCGGATCGGTCGCGTTCGGCGGGGAGGAGTCGGCCGGGGCCTCGTTCCTGCGGCGCGACGGCGGGGTGTGGACCACCGACAAGGACGGCATCCTGCTCGCGTTGCTGGCCGCCGAGATCACCGCCGTCACCGGCCGCACGCCGTCCCAGCACTACGGCGAACTGACGGACCGTTTCGGCGCCCCGGCCTACGCCCGGGTGGACGCCCCGGCCGACCGGGTGCAGAAGGCGGCGCTGGCCAAGCTGTCGGCCGAGCAGGTGAAGGCCGCCGAGCTGGCCGGTGAGCCGATCACCGCCGTGCTCACCGAGGCACCCGGCAACGGCGCGGCGATCGGCGGGCTCAAGGTCTGCACCGAGAACGCCTGGTTCGCGGCCCGGCCGTCCGGCACCGAGGACGTGTACAAGATCTACGCCGAGAGCTTCCACGGGGCGGAGCACCTGGCCCAGGTGCAGGAGGAGGCCCGGGCGCTGGTCGGCGAGGCGCTGGGCTCGGTCTGACGCGGGGTCACGCCGTGCTCCCGGGTTGCCGGGGGCACGGCGGGCCGGTCTCAGGGTCGGTCCCGGCTAGAATCCATACATGTCGAACCCCGATGGGCTGCTCGTCGACATCGCCGCGATGGTGGAGTCCGAGCACAGCAATCAGATGCCCCTGACCGTGGTCGTCCCCGGCGCCGTCATCACCGGACGGCTCGCCCCGCAGAGCCTCTGGCGGGAACGGATCGCCGAAGTCCTCGCGGCTTCGGACCACCTCAAACCCTTCGCCAGCCTCTTCACGACCCCCGGTCCTGACAGCGCCGCCGCCCCGCCCACCCATCTGCACCTGCACCTCGCCCGGATCCTGCAGGGCAGTTACGGCCTGCCGCACACCGGCGGGATGTACCGGATCGCGATCGCCGACATCAGCAGCTGGACGGTCGGCGACCTCAGCTACACCGACCAGTAGCCGGCCCGAGTACGGCCTGGGCCACAACGGTTCAGGCCGCGCTCGGCACCGTCGCGGCAGGCCTGTCCTGCTCCAGGCCGGCGGCGGTACCGGGCGGGCACTGCCGGTAGGCCACGTACAGGAACACCGCGCTGAGCGCGCCCAGCAGAACTCCGGTCAGCAGTGTTCCTGCCAGGACCAGGGGGAGATAGGACGGCATGGGGTGCTGGAGCAGCGTGCCGACCTGCACCTGCCGCGAGACCGCAGACGCGATGGCGCCCAGCACCACCACGGGCAGCACCCACAGGACCGTGCGCCGGCCACCGTGGGTCAGCTGCCAGGCCCGGCGGACGCCTCGTCCCTCCAGCAGGATCGCCATCGGCAGCAGCGCGCCCGCGAACTGCAGGTAGAGGCCGCCCAGATGAACCGCGCCTATCGCGGGCGATTGGACGAGGTCGGCATAGGTCGCGAGGTCGACGCTGGACAGGAGATCCAGCAGACCGGTGACGTCCAGTGCGGCCAGCCAGGCCGCCAGCCACCCGATCCGCCGCAGGTCGGGCCGGAGCGCGGACAGGATGCCGTGGCCGCCGTCCAGGATCCGCAGTTTGGCCGACCAGCTCCAGGCGGCACCGAGCCCACCCGCAGCGAGCAACAGCGCGTCGCGGGCAGTCAGCAGGTCGGTTCCGGTGAACACCAGGCAGAGGGTGAGCACGATCCAGCCGGCCCCGGCGAACAGGAACTCCACCAGCAGCAGCTGCCACCAGCAGGCCGTCAGTCTCTCCGCTGCGAGTGCCCAACCGGTCCTGCGGGGCTGCTCCGTCGATTCGATCACCGGCTGACCCTAGCGGGTGACCTGGTTGTTCGCACCGCCAATCCTGTCCACGCCCCGCGAACCCCCTACCCGGGTAGGGGGGAGAAGGTTCGCTCCATGGCGTGACGTCCGTGGGCGGTTCGAAAACTAGCGTCTTCCTCAACAGGCCAAGCCCGTAGGAGGAGCAGTTCCGATGACCACCGCACCCTCGATCACCACCACCGCGCCCGGTTCCGCGAAGCTCAACTGGCTGCTCGGCAGCTACACCTGGCGCCGGTCGGCGTACGCGCTGGCCGCCCTGCCGGTGGGCCTGGTGTCGCTGCCGCCGGCTCTGGTCGGGCGGTCCGCCACCGCGCATCGGCTGCAACGCGGCCTGGCCGTACGGCTGCTGGACGCCCCGATCGGCGAGCCGGTCCGGGGCAGCCTGGTGCGTACGGTGGCCCACAGCGTGCTCGCCCTGCCGTTGCAGCTGCTCGCCGCCGGGCTGACCGGGGTGCTGTGGGCGGATGTCCTGGTCCGCGGGCTCTGCTACCCCCTGGCCGAGTGGGGCAACGACGTGTCCAAGGCCTGGGGCGGCCCGACCATGGCGGGTGCGTGGGCCGCGCACTTCGCGGTGGGTGTGCTCACGCTGGCGGTCCTGCTGCCGGTGGTCCGGCTGCTGACCACCGGTCAGAGCCGCCTCGCCGTCCGCCTGCTGGGCACCGGTTCGGAGGCCTGAGCCGTGACTGTTTCAGGGCCGACGATGAGCAGCGAACCCACCCGCCGACGGCTGCGGGCCGCCGCGCTGCCGGCCGCCGCCCTCGCCCTGACCTGCGTGGGCTGGGCCGACCTGGACCAGCACTACGCCCTCGACGCCGGATCGGCCCTGGCACTCAGCCTCGCCCGGGCGCTGCCGCTGCTCTGGAGCCGGACCCGTCCGGTGCTCGCCTTCGCGCTGTCGGCGGCGGCGGTCGTGCTCACCGCCGTGCTCACCCGGCCGACCTCGGCGGCCGAGCCCTGGCCGATGGCGGTGACCAGCCTGGCCGCGCTGACCGCCGTGCTGGTGCTGTCCGGCAGCCGGGTCTCCCGGCGGGTCTGCACCGTGATGGGCCTGGCCCTGCCGGCCGGTACGGCAGCCCTGCTGGCGGCGCTGCCCGGACGCGGCACCTGGTCCGGTCTGCTGCCCGTGGTGATCGCGACCGGGCTGGCACTGATCGCGGCCGAGGTGCTGCGCGACCGGGCGCTGACCCGGGTCAGACTCGCGGAGCAGGAGCAGATCAGCGAGCTGGAGCGGACCAGGCGGGCCCTGCTGGAGGAGCGCGCCAGGATCGGCCGCGAGCTGCACGACGTGGTGGCCCATCACATGTCGCTGATTGCCGTCCGGGCGGAGACCGCCCCCTACCGGCTGCCGGAGTGCAGCCCCGAGGTCCGCGACGAGTTCCGGGCCGTCAGCGGCGCCGCCCGGGACGCCCTGACCGACATGCGCCGCCTGCTCGGCCTGCTGCGCGGCGAGGAGGCGGCGGCCCGGGTGCCGCAGCCGGAGCTGGGCCAACTCGCCGCTCTGGTACGGGAGTCCGGGGCCGGGGTGACCCTGGAGGTGGTCGGCGAGCTGGAGACCGTCCCCGCGACGGTCGGGGTCTGCGCCTACCGGATCGTCCAGGAGTCGCTGTCCAACGCCCGGCGCCACGCCCTGGGCGCTGCGGTGGAGGTCCGGGTGCACCGCACCGCCGCGTTGCTGCGGATCACCGTCCGGAACGGCCCCGGCGCCGAGCGCCAGGCCGCTGCGGGCGGCGGGGACGGTCATGGTCTGATGGGTATGCGGGAGCGGGTGGCCGTGCTCGACGGTGAGTTCTCGGCCGGGGCCGGACCTGACGGTGGGTTCACCGTGACGGCCGACCTGCCTCTGCCGGTGAAGTGAGCACGGACAGGGGGAACGGAACAGTGAGCACCAGCATCCTGATCGTCGACGACCAGGCCATGGTCCGGCAGGGCTTCGGGGCCCTGCTCGACGCGCACGAGGGCCTGCACGTGGTGGGCGACGCGGCCGACGGCGCCGCCGCGCTGGAGGCGGTCGCGCGGCTGGACCCGGACGTGGTGGTGATGGATGTCCGGATGCCGGTGATGGACGGTCTGGAGGCCACCCGCCGCCTGCTCCAGGGGCCCGGCGACCGGCCGAAGGTGCTGATGCTGACCACCTTCGACCTGGACGAGTACGTCTACGAGGCGCTGCGGGCCGGTGCCAGTGGCTTCCTGCTCAAGGACGCGCCGGGCGAGGAACTGGTGCACGCCGTCCGGGTGGTGGCCGCCGGTGACGCGCTGCTCGCCCCCTCGGTGACCCGCCGTCTGATCGCGGACTTCGCCGCCGGGCGCCCGGCCCCGCCGCCCGGCGAGCAGGCCCGGAGGGCGGCCGGCCTGACGCCGCGGGAGACCGAGGTGCTGGAGCTGATCGCCCAGGGGCTGTCGAACGCCGAGATCGCGCAGGCCCTGGTGGTGGTCGAACAGACCGTCAAGACTCATGTCAGCCGCATCCTGGCCAAGCTCGGCCTGCGCGACCGGGCCCAGGCGGTGGTGTTCGCGTACGAGTCCGGCCTGGTCACCCCGGGCGGTCCGGGCCCCTCGGGTGCGAAAAACGGCCCCGGGGGCGGGTCCAGTGTGTGATCGTTGCCCGCATGCCGATCTTCTCCTCGTACGACCATGTCGGAATCTGGTACGAACCGGCCGGTGCAGGTGACCCGTTGGTGGTCCTGGGCGGCGGGCCGGGGACGGACTCGCGGTACCTGGGCGACCTCGGCGGGCTGGACGGGCAGCGCCGGCTGATCTTCATGGACGGGCGGGCCGCCGGGCGGTCCGAGGTGCCCCCGGACCGGAGCACGGTGTCGTTCGTCGCGCAGGCGCGGGACGTGGAGGAGCTGCGGCTCCACCTGGGGTTGGAGCAGTTCGACCTGCTCGCCCACTCGGCGGGCTGCCTGACCGCGCAGGAGTACCTGGCCGCGTACCCGGGCCGGGTGCGGCGTGCGGTGCTGGTCACCCCGGTGGGCCGGGTCGGGCGTGAACCCGACCCGGTGGAGCTGGCGGAGCTGAAGGCGTCGCGCTCGGGCGAGCCCTGGTACGAGAAGGCGGCGGAGGCGGACCGCCGGCTGGCCGAGGGGGTGGCCGTCGACGCCGAACTCGCCGTCCTCCAGGTCTGGGCCCTGCCGTTCTCCTGGTACCGGTGGAGCCGGGAGCGGCTGGCGGAGTACCGCCACGGGCACGCGAGTTCGGTGCCGTGGCTGCGGGACGCCTTCTACGCGGGAACCCCAGGACCCGGGGAGCTGGCGGGTCGGCTGGCCCGGCTGTCGGCCGGGTCGACTCCGGTGCTGGTACTGGCCGGTGCGGCGGACGGCCTGATCGGGACGGTACCGGCGCGGCAGGTGGCGGAGTGCCACCCCGGCAGCCGGCTGGAGGTCATGACGGAGTCCGGGCACCGGCCGTGGGTGGAGGAGCCGGAGCGGTTCGTCGCCGAGGTGACGGCGTTCCTGGCCGCCGGGCGGTAGCGGCCGGGCCCGGACGTCGTCGGCTACAGGTGCGGGGTGATGGCGGGCAGCAGGTCCTTGAAGGTGCGGCCGGTGGCGGGGGCGCCGATGGCGGTCATCTGCCAACCGGTGGCGGTGCGTTGGACCTTGGCCATGATCTGGGCGGTGTACGGGCCGCCGCCGGTGAGGGTGTAGCGGGCGAGCTCCTGCCCGTTGCTCTCGTCCACCAGGCGGCAGAAGGCGTCCTGGACGGCCTCGAAGGTCTGGCCGGTGAAGGAGTTCACCGTGAAGACGATCTGCTCGACCTGCGTGGGGACCCGCTGGAGGTCCACCAGGATCGACTCGTCGTCGCCGCCCTTGACCGCGCCGCCGACCAGGTTGTCGCCGGTGTGGCGGACCGAGCCGTCCTTGCTGGTGAGGTTGTTGAAGTAGACCGTGTCCACCAGCTGGTGGCCGGCGGCGAACAGCACCGCCGAGGCGTCCAGGTCGATCTCACGGGCCATCAGCTTGGCGAGGAACCCCTTGCGGGCCGCCGCCTGCCAGCCCAGACCCATCCGCACCACGCTGAGGGCACCGCCGTCGGACTTGCGCAGGCTGATTCCTTCGCCCTTGCCCAGGTTCACACTCACGGTGACTCTCTCCTTTGCGGACATGTCCGGGGCGCGACCCCGCCGAGTACTCCACCCTGTCAACTCCCGACGGGCGCAATCCGTTGCAGCCGGGGCGATCGGGTGGTCCAGTGCGCTGATGGCGCGTCGGATCTACAGCAGTGTAGATCCGGACCCGGCCGTTAGGATGAACGGCCGCCGTGCCGCGCGGTACCGGACCGAGGGAGACGTCATGACGCAGGGCGTGGAGGGCGCCGACCAGGGCCGCAGGCGCGGGCAGGGCGAGCTCGAAGCCGCGCTGTTCCGGGTGCTGGGCCGGGCCGGTGCACCGGTCACCGCGGCCTGGGTGCAGGAGAACTTCGACGGCGAGCTGGCGTA
Source organism: Kitasatospora sp. P5_F3 (assembly GCF_054049135.1). Lineage (NCBI taxonomy): Bacteria > Bacillati > Actinomycetota > Actinomycetes > Kitasatosporales > Streptomycetaceae > Kitasatospora > Kitasatospora sp. P5_F3. Next base: position 19,177 of record NZ_JBFUMY010000084.1, read on the forward strand.
CTCGACGGTGATCACCATCCTGTCCCGGCTGCACGAGAAGGGCGCCGTGACCCGGGTCCGGGACGGCCGCTCCTACCTGTGGACACCGGCCGCCGACGGCGCCGGTCTGGCCGCGCTGCGGATGCGCCGGGTGCTCGACCGCGAGGCCGACCGCGACGCGGTGCTGGCCAGCTTCGTCACCGCCCTGTCGCCGCACGACGAGCAGCTGATCCGCTCGCTGCTGGCCGGGACCGAGCCCGCCGGGACCGACCGGGCCGAGGCCGACCCGGCTGGGCGGGAGGGCTGAGCGGTGGGGGTCTTCGTGTTCCTGCCGCTGATCCTGCCGCTGACGGCGCTGCCGATCGCCCGGCTGGCCGAGCAGCACCTGCATCCGCGCACCGCGGCGCGCCTGCTCACCGGTCTGGCGGCGATCCTCGGACTCTGCAGCACGCTCTGCCTGGTGCTGCTCGGTGTGGTGGGCACCGCGCAGATCCCCGGCAACCCGCTGCCCGACGCGTGGGCCGACCCGGAGGTCCGGGAGGTGGTGCCCTACGACGAGGCGGTGGGGACGGCCTCGATCGCCGCCCTGCTCGCGGTGGTCCTCGCGGTGGCCGTCGCCGGGTGGCGGCACCGGCGGGTCGTGTCCGGTGCCCGACGCGCCCTGGCCGCGCKGCCCGGCAGCGCGGACGTGGTGGTGCTGCCCGACGACGCGCCCTACGCGTACGCCGTCCCCGGCCGCCCGGGCCGGATCGCCGTCTCGACCGGGATGCTGGCCTGCCTGGACGCGGACGAACAGGGCGCGCTGATCGCGCACGAGCGGGCCCACCTGAGCGGTCGTCACCACCGCTACCTGCTGGTGGTCCGGCTGGCCGCCGCCGTCAATCCGTTCCTGCGCCCGCTGCGTGAGGCGGTCTCCTTCAGCGCGGAGCGCTGGGCCGACGAGGAGGCCGCCCAGGCCGTGGGCGACCGCCGCCTGACGGCCCGTGCGGTGGGCCGGGCGGCGCTCGCCGGGCCGTCGGCCGTACCTGTCGGGCTGGCCGGATTCGCCGCGCCCGGACCGGTCCCGCGCCGGATCGCCGCCCTGCTGGCCCCCGGGCCCGGCCTGCGCGGCTGGCCGCCGGCGCACAGCCGTACCGGCCTGGCCGCCCTGGTCGCGGCGGTGGGGACCACGGTGTCCGCGGTGTCCTCGCTGAACGCATGCGTGGCGCTGCTGCTGGTGCTGCACGTGGTGCCGATGAACCCGCTGGGCTGACCGGACGTCAGTGCTGTGGCGAGGGGCTCGGCTTCGGCCCAGGTTCTACAGTGCTGTAGATTTCACAGCTCAGCCGCCGGGGCTTCCGGAACCCGGCCGGGAACTTCAGGAGGGGCACCGTGGGAGTCTCGCTCGCCAAGGGTGGCAACGTATCGCTGACCAAGGAGGCGCCCGGCCTCACCGCCGTCATCGTGGGTCTCGGCTGGGACGTCCGCACGACGACCGGTGCGGCCCACGACCTCGACGCCAGCGCGCTGCTGTGCAACGCGAGCGGCCGGGTGCTGACCGACCAGCACTTCGTCTTCTTCAACAACCTGAAGAGCCCCGACGGTTCGGTCGAGCACAGCGGTGACAACCTCACCGGTGGTGGTGACGGCGACGACGAGCAGATCAAGGTCGACCTCGCGGCCGTCCCGGCCGACGTGGCCAAGGTCGCCTTCCCGGTGTCGATCTACGACGCCGACAACCGGCAGCAGAGCTTCGGCCAGGTCCGCAACGCCTTCATCCGGGTGGTCAACCAGGCCGACGGTACGGAGATCGCCCGCTACGACCTCACCGAGGACGCCTCCACCGAGACGGCCATGATCTTCGGCGAGCTCTACCGCAACGGCGAGGAGTGGAAGTTCCGGGCGATCGGCCAGGGTTACGCCTCCGGACTGCGCGGCATCGCCCAGGACTTCGGCGTCAACGTCTGACCCCTCCACCGTCCGGCCGGTCACCCCGGCTCGCGCGCCGACCGCGCGAGAGCCGGGGCGGCCGCCCGCAGGTGCCCGAAAGGACAGCGGTGCACGCTCCCCAGGAACAACCCGGTCCGGCCGGGCACTCCGACGCGACGGCGTGGTCACCTCCGGAGCAGGAGACCCGGCCGGTCTTCCAGCCCGTCGAGGTCCGGTTCGAGGACGGCCGGTGGGCGGTCGGCCGGATCAACGCCTGGTGGCAGGCCGGGGACGGTCAACTCTGGTGCAGACTCCGGGTGATGGGCGACGGCTCGGCGGCCCGCTGGCTGCCGTACGACCCGGACCGGGTCAGCCTGCTGCCGTCGCACGGCCTCTGAGCGTCAGGTCGTACGGCCTCAGGCCATCCGGCGCAGCCCGTCGCGCGCCCGGCGGGCGTCGCGCAGCCGCTGCTCGTAGGTGGCGCCGAGGACCAGCAGGAGCAGACCGGCGGCGGCCAGCGGAAGCCAGCGGGGCAGCACGTCCAGGAACTGCACCAGCAGCGGGGCCAGTTCGTGGACGGCCACCAGCAGCAGCGCGGCGGCGCCGAGGACCAGCGGGGCCTGGAGCAGCCGGCGGGCGCCGAAGACCGTCAGGGCCAGGGCGAAGGCGCCGAGCAGCAGCGGGCGCAGCCAGTGCGGGTCGGTCCAGGTGGCGAGCAGGCTGGGCAGCAGGGCCGCGCCGAGACCCGGTCCGTAGCTGGTCCAGGACGGGGCCGACGGGGTGCGGCGGCGGTGCAGGTGACCGATCGTCAGGGCGGCCGCCGCGACGCTCAGCGTGTACGGCTCGGGTGCGGTCACGTCGGCGAGGACGAGGCGGACCCAGGAGGAGAGGATCAGCAGCGCCGTGGCGGCCGATCCGGCCCAGCGGCGGCGGTCCGGACGCAGGGCGGCGACGCCGAGGGCCAGCACACCGGCCACCGCCAGCAGCAGGCTCAGCGCGGTCGGGTGACCGGCCGTCAGCACCAGCGCGACCGGCGTCAGCGCGTACCCCGCGAGCTCGACGGCGAGGCCGACCGGCCCACCCCGGCGGGCGGCCACCGGGACGGACAGCGCGGTGACGGCGAGGACGGCGAAGGCGTACTCGTACGGGGCGAGCCCGGCCGTCGCACCGGCGGTGACGGCGACCACCCCGAGGGACAGGACGGCGGCGGCGGCGGGAGCCGGTGCCCACGGGGCCGGCAGGGTGGCCGCCAACAGGGCGGCCAGGACGGCGAGTACGGACCAGACGGCGATGGTGGTCGGCCGGTCGGCCCCGGCCCAGAGCACTGCGGCGACGGTGGTCGGGGCGAGCAGCCAGAGCGCGGCGGCCGGGTCGGCCGGGCGGCGGACCAGTGCGGCCGTGGCGCCGACGGTGAGCAGCAGGGCCCAGGTGGCGCCGGTCCGGAGCGGCAGGTGCAGCACCGCGGGCAGCAGGACGACGACCGGGGTCGTGACCGCCACCGCCCAGCGGAGCAGCTGCCGGGCGAGCGGCCGGTGGCCGGTGCTCGCGCAGCGGGCCGCCGCCGCACCGAGGGCCGCGACGAGCAGCCAGGGCAGGGCGAAGGGAGCTGCGCCGAGCTGCCACGCCGAGTGGGTGCCGAAGCCGAGCCAGGTGTTGCCCCACTGGGCGGCCGGGGCGAAGAAGGCGTACAACAGGGCTGGTAGGACGGGCAGTTGGGACAGGACGAGGGTGGTGCCCGCGATGCCGAGCAGGCCGCGCCAGGCGGGGGAGTGCTGAGGGTCGGTCCTGGTCAGCGCGATGACCGCCGCCACGGCGAGCAGTGCCCCGGAGGCGGCGTAGGCCGCTGGGGCCCAGTCGGCCGGGAGAGCGAACCGCAGGCTGCCGCCGAGCCCGGTCAGCAGGGCGGCTCCGGCGAGGGCGGCCGACGCGGAGCGCGGCCAGGCGGCGCGCAGGGGTGCGGGCAGGGTGGCCGCGGGAAGCAGGGCGGCAGCGAGGCCGAGCGCCGCCAGCAGGGCGAGCGG
>NZ_JBFUMY010000085.1:0-23525 GCF_054049135.1 Kitasatospora sp. P5_F3
CCGGGCGAGCTGGCCGACCCCGGGCACGCCGGGGGCTGCGGCTGACCGGCGGCCCGGGCGGAATTGACAACTTCGTGCCACCGGAAGCCGGTCGGCGTCGCCGCACGGAAGCCTGTTGCCGACGGCGGACCGCCCGGGCCCGAGGGCGGTGCGGCCGAAGGCATGGAGGGAAGAAGACGGATGAGAACAACGGAAGCCACCCGGAACACACCGGGCGTCAGCCGTCGGAGCGTGCTGGCCGGGATGGGCGCGGCGGTGTCCGGCGCGGCACTGGCCGGCGCCGGGGCGACCCGCGCGGCGGCGGCCGACGGGCCGGAGCGGGTCGGGGCACTGGTCATCGGCTCCGGCTACGCGGGCGCGGTGGCCGCGCGCCTGCTGGCCTCGGCCGGTATCAGGTCGGTGGTCCTGGAACGCGGCCGGCGCTGGCCGATCACCGCCGCCCACGACACGTTCTGCACCCTGGCCGCGCCCGACCAGCGGTCCTCCTGGATGAGCACCACGCTGCCGGTGCCGAAGTACGCCGGAGTGCTGGAGACCACCCGGGCCACCGGGATCACGGTGGCCACCGGTGCGGGTGTGGGCGGCAGTTCACTGGTCAACCACGGCCTGATCATGCAGCCCGGCGCCGAGCTGTTCCACCGGAGCTTCGGCAGTGCGCTCGACCACGACGAGATGGCACGGACCTGGTACCCGGCGGCGCTGCGGATGCTGGGTGCGACGCCGATCCCCGACGACGTGCTCGCCGACGCGCACTACAGCAGCGCCCGGGAGTTCGTCCGGCAGGCCACGGCGGCCGGGCTGCGGATCGTCCGCCCCGCCATCCAGGTCGACTGGGACGTGGTCCGGGACGAGATCGCGGGCCGGGTGCCCGCCTCCGCCATCGCCGGCGAGGCCGAGGTCGGCATGAACAGCGGTGCCAAGCTCAGCGTCGACCGGACGGTGCTGGCCGCGGCCGAGCGCACCGGGCTGGTGACGGTGAAGGCGCTGCACCGGGTCACCGACCTGACCCGGCTGCCGAACGGCCGCTACCAGGTGACCTGCGAGCGCATCGACGAGTACGGGACGGTCGTCGGCCGCCCGGTCTTCGAGGCCGACCAGGTGTTCCTGGCCGCCGGTTCGATGGGCACCACGGAGCTGCTGGTCCGCGCCAAGGGCCGGGGCAGCCTGCCCGGGCTGCCGGAGGAGGTCGGCAGTCACTGGGGCGACAACGCGGACCGGCTGGCGATCCGGGTCGGCCTGCCGGGCCCGCCCAGCACCGGGGGGCCGGCCCACATCGTGGCCACCGACTGGAGCACCCCGGCGACCGCGATCAGCCTCGCCGAGTTCCCCGGTGGTGCCTCACCGGTGCCCGGTGAGGGTGTGTCGGGAACCTTCGCCATGCAGGTCGCCGACCCGGTGGGCCGGTTCGCCTACGACGCCGCCACCGACCTGGTGGGCCTGACCTATCCGAACGACGACGCGCGACTCGACGGCGTACTCGACGGCGTACTGCAACGCCTCAACGCCGCCAATCCCGGCACCCGGACGTACAACACCACGGCCGCCTTCACCTCCCACCCACTGGGCGGTGCGGTGCTCGGCAAGGTCTGCGGCCCGGACGGGGAGGTGTTCGGCCACCCCGGCCTGTTCGTGGTGGACGGTTCGCTGATACCGGGTTCGACCGGTGCGGTCACCCCGGCCCTGACGGTCACCGCGCTCGCCGCACGCACCGTGTCGCGGGCGGTCCGGACCATCCAGTGCAGATCGGGCAAAGCGTGACTCCGGCTGATGCCGTTCTGGAAGACTGCTTGGTGCACGACGAAACACGGAGCCCCAACGGCTGGGCTCCCGTATCGAATTGGAAATGACGCAGATGAGCGAAGCAGCCAACTCCACGCCCGACGCGGCGCGTTCCGGCCAGTGGAGCAACGCCGCCGGCTTAACGGTGAACCGGCTCGGGTTCGGCGCGATGCAGCTCCCGGGCCTCGGGGTCTGGGGGCCGCCGACCGACCGGGAGGCCGCACTGGCGGTGGTCCGCCGGGCGGTCGAACTCGGGGTCGACCACATCGACACCGCGGACTACTACGGCCCGCACGTGGCCAACGAGTTGATCCACGAGGCGCTGTACCCGTATGCCGACCACCTGGTGATCGGCACCAAGGTCGGCGTGGTCCGGGGCGAGGACATGAGCTGGCCCGCCGCCGCTTCCCCGGCCCAGCTGCGCGAGCAGGTCGAGGAGAACCTCAGGCGGCTCGGCCGCGACTACCTGGACATCGTCTACCTGCGGGTCGGTGGCGATTTCCTGCTCCCCTCGGACGGCACCCCGGTGCTGGAGTCCTTCCAGGCCCTCGCCGACCTGCGGGACAAGGGGCTGATCCGCCACCTCGGTCTGAGCACCGTGGACAGCGAGCAGCTGGCGCAGGCCCAGCAGATCGCCCCGGTGGCGGCGGTGGAGAACCGGTTCAACATCCTGGACCGCCGCGGCGGTGGCGTGCTGGCCGAGTGCGAGCGCCAGGGCATCGCCTTCGTGCCGTACTTCCCGCTGGGCGCGGGGACGTTCGCCAAGGGCCACCCGATGATCCAGGAGCACCCGAGCGTGGACGCGGTGGCCGGGCGCCACGGCGTGACCGTGCAGCAGGTGGCGATCGCCTGGCTGCTGCAGCACTCGCCGGCCATCCTGCCGATCCCCGGCACCTCCTCCCTGGCACACCTGGAGGACAACATCGCGGCGGCCGACGTGCGGCTGACCGACGACGACATGCACGAGCTCGACAACCTGGAGTTCGAGAGCACGCTGCCGTAAACCCCGGCGGGGCCGGGGCGACGTCACGCCGCCCCGGCCCCGTTCTGCTGTCCGGGCCGACGGCCCGGATCCGGATGAGGAGCTGACCCCTTGACCCTGCGGAGCCCCTGGCCCGACATCGAGATACCCGACCTCCCGCTCACCGACTTCGTCCTCGGGGAGCTGGGCAGTCGCGCGGACCGTATCGCACTGATCGACGGACCGAGCGGATTCGAGCTGACGTACCGTCAACTCGACGATCTGGTGGCCGCCCTGGCGGGAGCGTTGCAACGGCGGGGCATCCGCCGGGGCGACGTGCTGGCGATCCGCTCCCGCAACAACTGGCAGTACGCCGCCGCCGTGCACGGCGCCTTACGGGCGGGCGCCACGGTGACCCTGCTGAGCCCGCTGGCGACCGAGGCCGAGACGACCCGGCAGCTGAAGCTCTCCGGGGCACGGCTGCTGTTCACCGAGTCCGCCCTGCTCGGCTCGGTGCCGGAGCTGTGCCGGCAGGGCTGGTCGGAGCGGGACGTGGTGGTCCTGGACGGGCCGGCTGCGGCGTCCTCCCCGTACCCGGCGCTGGCCGACCTGGTGGCGCTGGGCGTGGCGCCCGACGCGGTCGGGGTGGTGCCCGACCAGGACGTCGCCCTGCTGCCGTGGTCCTCCGGGACCAGCGGGCCCGCCAAGGCAGTCATGCTGACCCACCGCAACCTGGTGGCGAACATGCTGCAGACCCAGAAGTTCATGACCAGGCTGGGGCCAGAGTCGCGGACGCTCGCCCTGATGCCGTTCTTCCACATCTACGGCATCCAGATCGTGCTGAACCAGAGCCTGCAGGCCGGGGCCGGCGTGGTCACCGTGCCGCAGTTCGAGTTCACCGAGTTCCTCGGGATGATCGGCAAGTACCGGATCGACCGGCTGCCCGTCGCTCCGCCGCTGCTGGTGATGCTGGCCAAGGACCCGGTGGTCGAGGACTACGACCTGTCCAGCGTCCGGTACCTCTCCTCCGGCGCCGCGCCACTGGACGACGAGGTGGTCTCCCAGGTGCAGCGGCGGCTGGGCTGCCACGTCCGGCAGGGCTACGGCATGACCGAACTCAGCCCGGCCGCGCACGCGGTGCCCGACCACCGGACGGACGTCGACGCCGCCGCGGTCGGCTATGCGGTGCCGAACATGGAGTGCCGGGTGGTCGACCCTGACACCGGTCGCGACGTCGGCCCGGGCGAGTGGGGCGAACTCTGGTGCCGTGGGCCGAATGTGATGAAGGGGTACCTCCACGACCCGGAGGCGACCGCGCGGACCGTCGACGCCGAGGGCTTCCTGCACACCGGGGACGTGGTCAGCTACGACGACCGGGGCGTCTTCACCGTGGTGGACCGGCTGAAGGAACTGATCAAGTACAAGGGCCACCAGGTCCCGCCGGCCGAGCTGGAGTCGGTGTTGCTCGGCCACGCCGGCATCGCCGACGCGGCGGTGATCGGGGTGCCCGACCCGCTGGCCGGCGAGCTGCCGAAGGCCTTCGTGGTCCGGGCCGGCGACCACCAGGGGTTGGGCGCCGACGAGGTGATGGCGTACGTCGCCGAGCGCGTCGCCCCTTACCAGCGGGTGCGGCTGGTGGAGTTCCTGGACGTGATTCCCAAGTCGCCGTCCGGGAAACTGCTGCGGAATTCCCTCCGGGAACGCGGCTGATTCGGTGCCGAACGGTACCGGGGCAGCAAGTTGCCACGGTTCTCGGCAGCCCGGTCGGGCGGGCGGATAATCCTCTTGAAAGCAAGCGTTGCACCCTCGGGCAATCGGCCCGCGCAGCGCTCCGCGAAGGAGGGTTCGGATTCCCGTGGACACCGGTGATATCGGTCCGCTGATTCTCGACGACGGATTCTTTCAGGATCCCTATCCCGTGTACGACAGACTGCGCGCCGCCGGCGGGGCCAGCGAGGCCCGACTGCCGAACGGCCAGAAGGTCTGGATCGTGGCGGGCCAGGAGGAGGGGCGGGCGGTCCTGGCCGACCCCCGGCTGAGCAAGCGACTGACCGCCGCCGAGCACCTCTTCGAGCAACACTTCGCCGATCCGGCGAAGCGCTGGAAGTACGACAACTCGGTGGTCGAGCACATGCTCAACAGCGACCCGCCGGACCACACCCGGCTGCGTCGGCTGGTCGGCAAGGCGTTCACCACCCGCCGGGTCGCGGCGCTGCGGCCGCGGATCGAGGAAATCGGTGCGGAGCTGATCGACCGGATGGCGGAGCACGAGACCGTCGACCTGATCGACGCTTTCGCCTTCCCGCTCCCGACCACGGTGATCTGCGAATTGCTGGGAATTCCGGAGCCGGACCGCGACGATTTCCGTTCCTGGTCCCACACCATCGTTTCGGTGGCGAGCACCAACGACCCGCAGAAGGTCCAGGAGGATTCCGCCGCGATGGCGGGCTACCTCGGCAAACTGCTCGCCGCCAAGCGGGCCAACCCCGCCGACGACATGCTCACGGCGCTGGTCCAGGCCACCGACGAGGACGACCAGCTCACCGAGGTCGAGCTGGTCTCGATGGCCTTCCTGTTGCTGGTGGCGGGTCACGAGACGACCGTCAACCTGATCAGCAACGGCGTGCTCTCGCTGCTCCAGCACCCCGAGCAGCGCGCCCTGCTGCTGCGTGATCCGAGCCTGTTCCCGGGCGCGGTGGAGGAGCTGCTGCGGTACGAGGGGCCGGTCAACCTCACCACCCTGCGGTTCACCACCGCGCCGGTGACGGTCGGCCGAACCACCATTCCCGAGGGCGAGTTCGTGATCGTGGCGCTGAGCGCCGCCAACCGGGACCCGGCCCACTTCGAGGCTCCGGACCAGCTGGACGTGACCCGCAACGCCGGCGGGCACATCGCCTTCGGCCACGGCATCCACTACTGCGTGGGTGCTCCGCTGGCCCGGCTGGAGGCCGAGGTGGCGTTCCGTCAGCTGGTGACCCGGTTCCCCGACCTGAGCCTCGCCGGCGACTTCGACGAGCTGGTGTGGCGGCACAGCACGCTGGTCCGAGGTCTGGAAGCCCTGCCGGTCCGCCTGCGGGCGTGAATCCGGTACCACGTCCGATCCGACAGCAGAGGGGGCCGAGGATGACCGTGGCGCCAACCGTGGGCGCGCCCGAGACCGTGACCGCACTCGGAGCAGGGGCCGCCGACAGCGTGCCCGACCACCTTGCACTGCGGCTGTACCGCGAGCTGGTCGCCGGCCGCCGCTTCAACGAAGTCGCCAACGCCCTTGCCCTGCAAGGGGCCCTGGTGGTGTACCCGTCCACCACCGGCCAGGAGGCCTGTCAGGTCGGGGCCGCGCTGGCACTCGCCGAGCAGGACTGGCTGTTCCCCACCTACCGCGACATCCTCGCGGTGGTGGCCCGGGGCGTGGACCCGGTCGAGGCGCTCACCCTGATGCGCGGCGACTGGCACAGCGGCTTCGACCCGGTGCGCTCGCGGGTGGCGCCGCTCTGCACCCCGCTGGCCACCCACTGCGCGCACGCCGTCGGGCTGGCCCACGCCGCCCGCCTGGCGGGCGACCAGGTCGCGGCCCTCGCCCTGGTCGGTGACGGTGCCACCAGCGAGGGCGACTTCCACGAGGCCCTGACGCTCGCCGGGGTGCTCCGCGCGCCCGTGGTGTTCCTGGTACAGAACAACGGCTACGCCATCTCGGTCCCGCTCGCCAAGCAGTGCGCTGCGGCGGCGCTGTCCGACAAGGGCGCGGGCTACGGCGTCCGGGCGGTCCGGGTGGACGGCAACGACGTGCTCGCCGTGCACACCGTGCTGGCCGAGGCGCTGGCCACGGCCAGGGCCGGCGGCGGCCCGGTGCTGGTCGAGGCGCTCACCTACCGACTGGACGGCCACACCACGACCGACGACCCGCTGCGCTACCGCGACGCGGCCGAGGTCGAGCAGGCCCGCCGACGGGACCCACTGGTCCTGACGGAGCGTCACCTCCGGGACCGCGGACTGGTCGACGACGCCGTCGCCCGGGCGGCCCGGGAGGACGCCGACCACCGGATACGCGAGCTGCGCGCCCGGATCACCCAGGCGCCCGACCCCGACCCGGCCGAGCTGTTCCGGCACGTGTACGCCGCGCCGCCGGCCCATCTGCTCCGGCAGGCGGCCGAGTGGGCCGGGCCCGGCCGTACGGAGGGCCTGGTCCGATGACCGCGACGACGACCATGGCCCAAGCCCTCAACGCGGCCCTCGGCGACGCCCTCGCCGAGGACCCGACGGTCCACCTGCTCGGCGAGGACGTCGGGACGCTCGGCGGGGTGTTCCGGATCACCGCCGGGCTGGCGGAGCGCTTCGGCGCCGAACGCTGCGCGGACATGCCGGCCGCCGAGGCCGGCTTCCTGGGCGCCGCCGTCGGGATGGCGATGTACGGGCTGCGGCCCGTGGTCGAGCTGCAGTTCGACGCCTTCGCCTACCCTGCCTTCGAACAGCTGGCGAGCCACGTCGCCAAGATGCGCAACCGCACCCGGGGGCGGCTCCCGATGCCGCTGACCATCCGGATCCCGTACGGCGGCGGCATCGGTGCGGTGGAGCACCACAGCGACTCCTCCGAGGCCCAGTACCTGAACGTCCCCGGGCTGCAGGTGGTCACCCCCGGCACCGTGGCGGACGCCTACCACCTGCTGCGCAGGTCCATCGAGTCGCCCGACCCGGTGGTCTTCCTGGAGCCCAAACGGAGCTACTGGACCAAGGCCCCGTGGTCACCCCAGGAGCCGGGGACGGCCCCGCCGATCGGGCGCGCGGTGGTCCGCCGGCCGGGCACCGACGCGGTGCTGATCACCTGGGGCGCCTGCCTGCCGATCTGTCTGGCAGCGGCGGACACCGCCCGGCGCCGGGACGGCCTGGAGCTCGCCGTGGTCGACCTGCGCAGCCTGGTGCCGCTCGACGAGGAGACCGTCTGCGAGGCCGTCAGATCGGCCGGGCGGGCCGTCGTGGTGCACGAGGCGAGCGGCTTCGGCGGCGCCGGCGCGGAGATCGCCGCCCGGGTCACCGAGGAGTGCTTCTCGTACCTGGAGGCCCCGGTGCTGCGCGTCACGGGGCTCGACATCCCGTACCCGCCGCCCCGGCTGGAGTCGTACCACCTGCCCGATCCGGAACGGGTCCTGGCAGCGGTGGCCGCCCTCCGCTGGGACCGTCGGCCGCACCTCGACCCGGTGGGAGGAACCGGTGGTCCCCGTGCATGAGTTCGCACTTCCCGATCTGGGCGAGGGCCTGTCCGACGCCCAGCTGGTCCGGTGGCTGGTGGCCGTCGGCGACACCGTCGCGACCGACCAACCGGTGGCGGAGGTCGAGACGGCCAAGGCCGTGGTCGAACTGCCCTGCCCGTACGAGGGCGTGGTCGCCGAACTGCACGCGGCCGCCGGCGACACGGTGCCGGTCGGCCGGCCCCTGCTGACCGTCCGGCCGGAACGGACCGGACCGGTCTGGGGACCGGCCGGAGCCGGGCCGGTGCCACGCGCGGCCGGGCCGGTCGCGCCGGTGCCACCGGTCGCGGTGGTGTCACCGGTGGTCCGCAAGACCGCCCGGGACCACGGTGTCGACCTCACCACCCTGACCGGTACCGGCCCCGGCGGACGGATCGAGCGGGCCGACGTCGAGCGGGCGATCGCGTCCCGCCACCCGGCGCCGGCCGGACCGGTCGACGGCGACCAGGTGATCGCCGTGAACCGGGCCGCCGCCCGCAAGTACCTGCGGGGCCGGGCCGAGACACCGCACGCCTCCTGCTGGGTGGAGGCGGATGCCACCGAACTGCTCACGGCCCGGCGCGAGTTGGCCGGAGGCTCCGATCGGCCGATGCCGATGGTCGCCCTGCTGGCCAGGATCTGCACCACGGCACTGGGCCGGCACCCGGCCCTCAACGCCACGGTCGACGGCGAGGCCGGTCTGATCACCAGGCACCGGGCGATCGGCCTGGGAATCGCCGTTCAGGGCCCGCACGGCCTGGTGGTGCCAGTGGTGCACGAGGCCGGCCGGAAGTCCCTGGCCGAGCTGGCTGCCGCCACCACCCGGGTGGTGCGGGCCGCCGGCGAGGGTGGCCTCTCAGCGGCCGAACTGACCGGTGGCACCTTCACCCTGAACAACTACGGGCCACTCGCCGTGGACGGCGCCGACCCGATTCTGAACCACCCGCAGGCCGCGATGCTCGGCGTCGCCCGGATCACCGAACGACCGTGGGCCCACCAGGGCGTCCTCGCCCTGCGCAGCACCGTTCGACTCGCCGTCACCTTCGACCACCGGGTCTGCGACGGCGTGGCGGCGGCAGCGTTCCTGAACGACATCGCGGGTCTCGTGGAGCGACCGCTGCGTCTGCTCAGCGACTGCTGACCGGCGGCACCCACCCCACGTGCGCACCCGCGTGCGCACCCCCACCCCGCGGTAAGCCCGAACAGCTGGAGGGAGAAAGCATGTTCACCATCTTCGACGACAGTCTCGACGCGTTCGCCCGGCGAACGGTCGCGGACCACCGCGGCTTCGCGGCCGGCGACTGGAGCAACGACCGGCTCGAGCGGTACCGAACCGACGCCGTCCGCCGCACCGTGCGCTACGTCGCCGACCACTCGCCCTTCTACGCCCGCCACCTGTCGGCGCTGCCCGCCGAACACCTCGACCGGCTCACCCCGGCGGAGCTGGCCCGGCTCCCCTTCACCACCAAGGACGACCTCCGCGACCACGGCTTCGACCTGCTCTCCCGGCCGGTCTCCGAGGCATGGATCTTCTACGAGACCACCGGGACCACCGGCGTCTCGACCCCCTGCCCCCGCGACAACGTCGACAGTCTGGTCAACAACACCGCCCTGACCGTCTGTTACGACGAGGTGTTCCGCGCGCACGGGGACGACCACGTGGTCGCGGTGCTCGGCCCCACCGAACTGCACTCCACCGGCGACACTTTCGGCGACGTCTGCCGCAACCTCGGCCGGTCGGTGGTCAAGATGTGGCCGCACTCCCCCGTGGTCGGGTTCCCCCGGGCCCTGGAGGTGATGCGGGACCTTCGGGTCACCGCCCTGTTCTGCACCCCGGGCATGGCGCTGTCCCTGGCCAAGGAGGCGGCGGAGGCCGGTCTGGTCCCGTCCCGGGACTTCGCGGTCCGCCTGCTGATGCTCACCGGTGAACTGACCACACCGGGGCTGCTGCGCCGGATCGGCGACCTGTGGGGCGCCACCGCCCACAACTGCCTCTACGCCTCCCAGGAGGCCTCCGTGCTCGGTGCGGTGCACAGCGACGGCCGACTGCGCACCGTCCCGCTCAACGTCCTGTACGAGGTGGTGGACCCGCAGAGTGGGCTCCCGGTCCCCGAAACCGGCGGCTCGCGCCAGGGCGAGCTGGTGGTCACCCACCTCTACCAGGGGAGCAAGCCGCTGGTGCGCTACCGCACCGGCGACCTGGTCCGGATCACCCCGGCCACCGCAGGCAGCCGCTACCCGTCGCCGATCCTGCTGCCGATGGGCCGGGTGCGCGACCGGGTCGAGCTCTCGGGCGAGCTGGTCAGCGCCTACGAGCTGGAGGAGACGGTCCTGGAGCACGCGGTCGGCTGCGTCGACTACTCGCTGGCCATCGACACCGCCGACGGTGTCGACACCCTGACGGTGACGCTCGAACCGGCGGCCGGGGCCCGGCTGGACGAGGCGGTCGCCGGCCGGGTCCGCCGGGCCGTCGAGGACCGCTGGACCTGCCGGGCCCGAGTGGTCCACGACCGGCTCGGCGCCATCACCAGCACCGGCGCGATGGTCAGTTGGAAGGCCGCCCGACTGCACGACCGACGCCGGGCGGCGGACGGCGAACGCCGCGCCGCACTCGCCATCGCCGAACGCAGGGAGTCCCGATGAGCACGCCGAATCCCGAGGACCGGATCGTCTACCACGACGGCGAGTTCCGCCGTGAGGGCGACGTCCGACTGCCCGTCAGCACCCAGGCCCTGCACTACGGCACCGGGGTCTTCGAGGGCATCCGGGCGTACTGGAGTCCGGAGCACGACCAGCTGTGGCTGCTCAAGGCCGCCGACCACTACCAACGGATGGCCGACTCGGCCCGCCTGCTGCGGATCGACCTCGGGCACAGCGTGGACGAACTGGTCGAGCTGACAGTCGAGTTGCTGCGGCGCACCGGCCACCGGGGGGACGTCTACCTGCGTCCGCTGGCCACCAAGCGGGCGCTGGAGCCCGGCACCCGCTTCGGCGTGCGACTGCGCGGCGTGACCAGCGGCCTGACGGTGCAGGCCCTGCCGATGGGTGACTACACACCGGACCACGGCCTGCGGTGCACGGTGACCTCCTGGCGGCGGATCCCGGACAGCTCGGTACCGTCCCGGGCCAAAGTGACCGGAGGGTACGTCAACAACGCCCTGGCGATGGACGAGGCCGCTTCCGGCGGCTACGACGACGTGATCTTCCTCAACCAGCGCGGGGACGTCGCCGAGGCCTCGACGGCCAACCTCTTCCTGGTCCGGGACGGCCGGGCCGCCACCCCCGGCACCGACGCGGACATCCTTCCCGGCATCACCCGGGCCGCCGTCCTGGACCTGCTGCCCGCCGAGTTCGGGGTGCCGGTGGAACAGCGCGCGGTGGCACGTTCGGAGCTCTACACCGCCGACGAGGTCTTCCTGGTCGGCACCGGCTGCCAGATCGCCCCGGTGACCGAGATCGACGGACACCCCGTCGGCCGCGGTGCGCCCGGCCCGCTCACCGAGAAGCTCCGCTCCTGCTACGACCGACTGGTCCGCGGCGGCGAGCCGCGCTACCGGCCGTGGCTGACCGCCGTCCGCCTGGACGGCTGACCGGAGTACCCGATGCCTCCCGACTCCCGCTCCCCTGGCCATGGATGGACCAGAACTACGATGACCGGCTATCGATACAGGACCCCGGCTGCCAGCGGACGGTTCGGCCCACCGGTGGTGGACATCGCCCTGACCCCGCTGTCGTACGGCCCCGTCACCGTCAGCACGTTGGGCCCCAGCGGCACCAGCAGCGAGGCCGCCGCCGGCTTCCTGCTGGACCGTCTGCTGGCGGACGGCGCCGGCCCCGGGAAGGGCCGGGGCGGCCCGAGGATCGCGCTGCGCGACAGCTACGAGGAGGCGTACCACCTGGTGCTCAAGGAGGAGGCCGACCTGCTCCTGGTCGCCAACGCCTACGCCCGGATCTCCACCTTCTACATGGACCCGCGACTGCGCCTGGCCGGCGCCTTCGTGCTGGACACCCCGCAGTACGGCCTCGCCACCCGGCCGGGCCGCCGGCCGCGCGGCTCGGTCACCGTCGCCACCCACCCTGCCCCCGAGCCACTGATCGAGGAGCTCATGCCCGCCGGGGCCTGGGCGGGCGAGGTGGTGGCCGCCCCCTCCACCAGCCAGGCCGCCATGATGGCCGACCGCGACGAGGTGGACCTGGCGCTGACCACCGAACTCGCCGCCGAGGGCTGCGGACTCGCCTTCGTCTCCCGCACCCGGGCGATCCGGATGCTCTGGTCGGTGTTCGCCGCCGTATCGACCTTCCCGGACCCGTCCACCGAAGCGACGGGCCGACCAGCCGCACCAGCCCGGAAGGGATCATGACCATGCGCTGCCTGGACCACGACCTGATCGAGGAGCTGCTCCCGATGGAGCGGGCGATCTCCGCGATGCGAACGGCGCTCGGCCTGCACGCGCAGGGCCTGGCGACCCAGCCCGTGCGGACGGTCCTGCGACCGGAGCGGGCCGCCGCCGCGATGGCCGCGATGCCCTGTCACCTGGCGGGCGAGGAAGGCGGTTTCGCCGTCAAGACGGTCCTGCACGTGCCGGGGAACACCGCCCGCGGGCGGCCCGCAGTCACCGGGGTGCTGCTGCTCTTCGCCCCGGACAGCGGCGAGTGCGTGGGCCTGCTGGACGCTGCTGCGGTGACCGCGATCCGCACTGCGGCCGTCTCGGCGGTGGCCACCGACCTGCTGGCCCGGCCGGACGCCGGGGACCTGGCCGTGCTCGGTTCCGGCACCCAGGCCCGCAGCCACCTGCGGGCGATGGCCGAGGTGCGGAAACTGCGCAGCGTGCGGGTCTGGAGCCGGAACCGGGAGAACGCCGAGTCCTTCCGCCGGTGGGCGACGGACCGGCTCGGGCAGCCCGTGGAGGTCACCGACCGGGTGGCGGCGGCGCTGGACGGCGCCGACCTGGTCTGCACGACCACCTCCGCCCGCGAGCCCCTGGTCGGGCCGTCCCCGGTCGCGCCCGGGACCCACCTCAACGCGGTCGGCTCCTCCTTCCCCGACCACCGGGAACTGGCCGGTGCCGTGGTCCGGGACGCGGCGGTGTTCGTGGACAGCCGCGAGGCGGCCTGGGCCGAGGCCGGCGACCTGCGGCTGGCCCTGGACGAAGGGCTGATCGGCCCGGACCACGTCCGGGCCGAACTCGGCGAGGTGCTGCTCGGCCACCGCCCCGGGCGGACGGACCCACGGGAGCGGACCTTGTTCAAGTCGGTCGGCACCGCCGTCCAGGACCTGGTGGCCGGCTTCACGGCGCTGCGCGCGGCAGCCGAGTCCGGCCGGGGAACGGAGCTGGTGCTGCCGTGATCCGCCACGTGGTGCTGTTCCGCTTCCGCGACGGCCTGGACTGGTCGGATCCGCGGGCGGCCGAGGCGGAGGCCGCGACGGCCGCCCATCCCGCCCACATCCCGGAGATCCTGGGCTGGGAGTACGGCCGCAGCCTCAACTCCCGTGCGATCGGCTACGACTTCGCACTCATCGGCACGTTCGCCGACCTCGACGCGGTGGCCCGCTACCTCGACCACCCCGACCACCGGGCCGGCGTCGACCGGTGGCGGACGATCGCCACCTGGGTGGTCGCCGACTTCCCGCTCCCGGAGGGCTGACCGATGGCCGCCTACGTACTCGTCACCGTCCGCCGGTCGGACGGCTCCGCCGACATGGCGCGCTACTCCGAGACCTTCCCCGCCACGCTGGCCGAGTACGGCGGACGCTTCGTGGTCCGGGGTGGGGAGATCGACGTCCGCGAGGGCTCCTGGGACGGGACCTGGCTGGTGCTGATCGAGTTCCCGACGGTGGACCGGGCCCGCGACTGGTACGAGTCCGCCGCCTACCAGGACGCCGCGGCCCTGCGGCAGGGGCACACCGACCTGGATCTCCTGATCGTGAACGGCATCTGAGGGACCGTCAGGACACCAGGGCCGACGACGGGGGCCGGTACGGCACCGACCCCCGCCACCGTCGGGCCCCGACGGGGCCGCGCGGTTCAGCTCAGGTTCGCGAAGCCCTCGTAGTGCTCGGCGATCAGCAGCACCAGTCCGTCCGGGTCCTCCCGGTGCGGGTCGTGCCCTGTCCGCATCGTCGCGCAGGTGACCAGGGGCGACTCCGCGTCGACCCGGTGGAGCTGGTCCTTCAGCCAGGCGAACCCGGCCGCCCAGGCCTGCCCCGCCGGCTCGTTGAACAGCATGGCGTACTCACCGCCGAGATCACCGGTGACCACCAACAGCGGACACTGCACCGCCCGGTAGGTGGCGAACAGGTCCAGGGCGTCGATCTCCCGCATGATCTGCCGCAGTTGCGGGTCCATGCCCTTCGCCATGTCCTCCAGCTCCTCGGCCAGGTGCCCGAACGCCCAGTCGGCCGTCACCTGGTCCATGTTCAGCAACTGGTCGGGCCTGCTCGGGTTGCCGTGGCCGTCCAGGTTGACCGCCAGCCGGCACTCCGGGTGCCGGGTGGCCCAGACGGCCGCCGTCATCCCGCCCAGCGAATGCCCGATCACCACCGGCTCGGTGAGTCCCAGCGCCGCCACCACGGCGGTCACGTCGTCCGCCGCGGCCGACCAGGACCACGGCGCCGACCCCGAATCCCCGTGGCTGCGAAGGTCCATGGCGACGGGCCGTAAACCCTGCTCCAGCAACACCTTGGCGAACGGGTCCCAGTCGCTCCCGGACCGCCCTCCGCCGTGGATCAGGAGCACGTCCTGACCGCTCCCACCGTAGTCCCGCACGGCAAGGGGGAGTTCGCCCACCTTTGAGGTAGTGACCATGACATCCACTTCTGTCTCGTACCGTCCTCGGGAGGCCGATCGCCTCCGGGAATCACGGTACTTCAGGCCACCCCGCCCACGGTCTCGGTTTTTCACCAGCCGGGGCTGACGCCACGTCAGAATCGGTCGCTCGGGTGTCCCTTGGCCAGCGACCGGGCCTTCCTGAGGGAATCCGAAGGTTCGGCCACAGTGCGCGAGAAGGTGGCCTGGTCTCCTGCTCATCGGGACGGCGACGACCACCGTCCCGACAGTCCACGAGGAGGAACCAGAAATGACACTTCGTAAGAAGCTGATCCTCCTCACCCCGGCCGCCGGTCTCCTCGCCGCCCTCGTCGCGCGACTCCTGGCCGGCCGGGTCCTGCGCCCGGTCGGCGCGCTCACGGCGGCTGTCGAGCACATCACCTCGACCCGTGACCTGGCGACCCGGGTGGCGGTCGGCGGCCGCGACGAAGTGAGCCGCCTGGCAACGGCGTTCAGCGCGATGACCGTGGCGCTGGACGGTTCGGTGGGCGCACAGCGGCGACTCGTCGCGGACGCCTCGCACGAACTGCGCACCCCGAGGACGTACGGCTGGACATCGTGGCCGCCCAGGTCGCCGAACGCCGGGGCGTGGCCGTCGCCGCAGCGGATCCGGTGGTGGTGCACGGGGATCCGGACGCCCTGGACCGGGCCGTCGCGAACCTCGTCGACAACGCGCTGAAGTTCACCCCCACCGCTCGTTCCGACACCCGCACGGGCGTGGCGGCCCCGCCACCCGTCCTGGTCACCGTCCGGCTCCACGACACCTCCGCGACAGTCGAGGTCCGCGACCACGGCCCCGGTATCCCCGCCGCCGACCTGCCGTACGTCTTCGACCGGTTCCACCGCTCACCCACCGCCCGCTCGCTGCCCGGCTCCGGGCTCGGCCTGGCGATCGTCAAGCAGATCGCCGAGGCCCACGGAGGCGGCGTCGAGGCGGTCCCGATGTCCGAGGGAGCCCTGGTCCGCATCACGCTTCCGGCGGCAGCGCCCCGGTAGGCCGACGGGCCGTCAATTCGGGGCGTACGGCCACCCCTTGACCCCCGATTGACCTGCCCTTTATCGACTCGGGTACCGCCCGGCCGCCGCCCCGGCCGTGATCGCGCAGCAAGGGTTGACGGCATCCCGACATAGGTCTATACCAGTGGCAGTCACGTCAACTTCGGCTTGGTACCCGACCGTTGACCCGGCCGCGCACCCCCACGTCAGTTCCGCGCATCCGGGCCGCCGTCCTCGCCGCCTCCTGGAGAGGTTCCCGATGGAACGCGCACTTCCCCCACACACCCCTGCTTCCGGCCCGGCCGACTCCCCCGCGCTCCGCCGCCGTCCGCGCCGGACCGTCGCGGTCGCCCTGTCCGTGTTCGGCCTGTTGGCCGGCGGGATCGCCGCCGTCACCGCGACCGGTACGGCGAACGCCGCCGCCGGGATCGGCTCCAACTGGTACGCCTCCGCGCCGTACCTGATGCCCGAGGACAACAGCCCGCCGAACGCCGCCGCCGTGATGGACGCGACCGGCCAGAAGGCGTTCCAGCTGGCGTTCATCCTGGCCCAGGGCAGCAGCTGCAGTCCGGCCTGGGGCGGGACGTCCTCGATCGACTCCGACACCACCATGCCGTCCGTGATCCAGACCATCCGCAACAAGGGCGGCGACGTCTCGGTGTCGGTGGGCGGCTACGGCGGCACCAAACTCGGCCAGACCTGCGGCACCCCGGAGGCGACCGCCGCCGCGTACCAGAAGGTGGTGACCAAGTACGGCCTCAAGGCGATCGACTTCGACCTCGAGGAGCCGGAGTACGAGAACACCGCCGCGATCCACAACGAGATCGGCGCGGCCCGGATCCTGCAGCAGAACAACCCGGGCATCTACATCTCCATCACCACTGCGGGCACCAACGCCGGCACCGGTTGGTTCGGCACCCAGATGCTGCTGGAGGCGAAGTCCCAGGGCTTCACTCCCGACAACTACTCGATCATGCCGTTCGACGGCGGCTTCAACGGTGCGGCGGCGCAGACCGACGCACTGGTGAAGTTCAACGGCATCCTGCAGAGCACCTTCGGCTGGAACGAGGCCACCGCGTACGCCCACGAGGGCGTCTCGCTGATGAACGGCCGCACCGACGCCGCCGAGTACTTCCGGCAGGCCGACTTCCAGACCGTGCTGGACTTCGCGACCGCACACAAGCTGGCCCGCTACACCTACTGGTCCGTCAACCGCGACCGCCAGTGCGCCGGCACCGTGGACCCGGGCCTGTCCGGCGCCTGCTCCAGCGTGGTGCAGAACGACTGGGACTTCACCAAGTTCACGGTGAAGTTCGCCGGGGCCACCCCGCCCACCACCACCCCCAGCGCCTCGCCCAGCACCAGCTCCAGCCCGAGCCCGTCCGGCGGCACCTGCTCGGCCGCGCCGAGCTGGAGCGCGACCACCACCTACGCCACCGCGGGCACCAAGGTCTCCTGGAAGGGCCACTACTGGACCAACAAGTGGTGGACCCTGAACGAGGACCCGACCCTCAGCGGCCAGTGGGGCGTCTGGGCCGACAACGGCACCTGCTGAACCCCGCCTTCCGCACCACCGGCGGGTGGGGGGGGGGGCCCGGGTGCGGCCCTGGCGGTGGACTACCCGCTCCTGAACATGTTCTGGACCATGATGATGCTCTTCCTGTGGGTGCTCTGGTTCATGTTGCTCTTCCGGATCATCGGCGACATCTTCCGCGACGATGACCTGGGCGGCTGGGGCAAGGCGGGGTGGAGCATCTTCGTCATCATCCTGCCGTTCCTCGGGGTGTTCGTGTACCTGATCGCCCGCGGGCGTGGGATGGGTGAACGCGAGCTGGCCCGGGCCCAGCGCAACGAGCGGGAGTTCCGCACCTACGTGCAGCAGACCGCCGGAGGCGGCAGTCCGGCGGAGGAGCTGGCCCGGCTCGCCGAGCTCAAGAACAAGGGCGACATCACGGCTGCCGAGTTCGAGCAGGCCAAGGCCAAGGTTCTCGCTGCATAGGCCATGGTGCTCGACCTGCTCTTCACCGGCCTGGTCATCACGCTGTACCCGTTGCCGATCGCGGCATTCGTCGTGGTCGTGTCGGCCCCCCTCGGAGTGCGGAAGGGGCTGGCGTTCATCCTCGCCTGGCTCGCGTGCCTGCTGGCGGTGATCGCCATCGTGCTGCTCCTCACCGACGGGCAGCCGCCCCCTCCGCGCTCCCCTGCCTCCACCGCCGCACTCGTGGTCAAGCTGGCGCTCGGGCTGGGACTGATCGTGTACAGCGAGCGCAAGCGCCGTCGGCGACGTACAGCTGGTGCCCGCAACAGCGCGGGCGATGAGAAGCCGGTGGCATCCAAGAGCCCGAAGACCTCCAGGATGGACAACATCACGGTCTGGTCCGCGGCCTCGCTCGCCGTGCTCCTCCAGCCCTGGGGAATGGTCGGCGTCGCCGCCACCACGGTGGTGGCGGCCGACCTCGCCCACGCTGAATCGTTCCTGGCGCTCCTGGCCTTCTGCGTCCTGGCCACTTCCAGCCTGCTGACCATGGAGCTGTACATGGTGTTCGCGCCGCAGCGGGCGCAGCAGGCCCTGACGGACCTGCGCGCATGGCTGGACCGTCACAAGGAACAGGCGATCGTCGTCACCTGCCTGATCCTCGGCCTGTGGACCGTGGGCAGGAGCCTCTACGAGCTCACCGCCTGAGCTCCCGGGCAGGTCAGTGGCAGGCGGCGGCCGGGTCGTCGTGGGCGAGCGCGCAGATCATCTGTGCGCCACGCCGGTGATCGGGGTACACCGTGAGCAGCTCGGCCTTGAAGTCGTTCCACTGACGGGTGAGCTCGGCGCTGGCCCCGGCCTTCGCTCGGTGGAAGTTGTCGCCCGTCTTCCCGCGCGGGGAGGCGACCGTGTCCTTGTTCAGGGTGCGGGTGTGGGCGACGCGGCCGTCACAGTCGGCGGGTTTGACGCCGGTGGAGTCGATGTCGGGGTAGCAGCCGGTGGTGAGGTCCACGGGGATCCGCTCCCGCGCCTCACGGGTCCAGTCGGCGTCGTTCATGGCGCTGTAGCGGCGGATGTCGAGGAACGGCACGAGTTCTGTACGCTCCAGGCCGGGCGGGTTGGCGAGGCCGATCGGGCCATCGGCGGCCCGGTCGCTCCAGTTGGAGTGCGAGTAGAAGTCCTCGATCGGGTGCCAGCCGCGGCCGAGCTGTTCCAGGACGGCGCATTTGGCCCGCCCGGGCTTCTCGTCCCACGTGCAGGGGGAGGAGAGGTCGCTCTGGTCGGCGCGTACCGTGCCGTCGGCGTCGACGAGGCCATCGGCGGCCCGGACCGCGTTGCGGAAGCGGGCCACGGAGGTACGGATGCAGGCGAGGAGCTCGGTGCTGGCCTCGTCCCGGGTGCGCGGGTAGCCGACGGCGTAACGGAGGTCGAGGTAGTCGGCGTTGTCGCAGTGCAGTGGTCCGACGTCGAAATAGGGGCGGTGGTCATCGGCGTTGATCGCCCCGTCGCGGGCGTCGGCCATCGCGGTCAGCGTGACGGGCTCCCAGGGCAGTGCGGCCCGGGTGATGTCCTCGTGGTTGTCGCCGGTGAAGGCATGGACGGGGCCGCCCGGCACGATACTCAGCGCAGCTGCCAGGAGGGCTGCGACAGCCGCGGAGCGGGTGCGTGACGGTGGGATGACAGCCATGCCTCCATCCTGCGAGCCCGGACCGGCCCCCGCATGCGCGCCGCCCCGGACGGCCGGCCCTGCCGGGAGACCGTCCGGCCCGCCGCCCTCGTCAGTTCCGGAACCACCCGGTCAGGACGCCCCACCAGCCGCTCCGCTGCCGGGGGACGGTGGCCACGGCGGCCGGGCCGACGGGCGGGGTGCTGGGCGGGGCGGGCACCACCACCGGCGGTGTCGGGGGTCGCGTCGTGGGCACAGTACCTACGGCGGCCGCCGCCTCCCGGGCGGGCTTGGCCCGCGGGGTGAAACGCACCGGCAGCTCGACCAGGTGTCGCGACAGCCAGGCCGAGGTCCAGGTCAACTCATCCTCAGGGATGGCGAGTTGGAGGTCGGGCAGGCGGGTCAGCAGGATGTCGATACCGGTCTCGGCGATGGCCCGGCCCATGTCCTGGCCAGGACACTCGTGCGGGCCGCCGCCGAAGGCCAGGTGGGCGCGGTTGCCGTGCAGCGGCTTCGACAGGTCGGGGCGGACGACCGGGTCGACGTTGCCGGCCGCGAGACCGAGCAGGAGCATGTCGCCTGCCTTGATCTGCTGTCCGCCGAGCTCGGTGTCGCCGGTGGCCCAGCGGCCCGCGACCAGCGACATCGGCGCGGAGTCCCAGAGGACCTGGTCCAGAGCGTCGGGCAGCGTCATGTGGCCGCCGGACAGGTGGGCGCGGAACCGGCGGTCGGTGAGGACCATCTTCAGCGTGTCCGCGATCAGGTTGACGGTCGTCTCGTTCGCGGCGAGCAGCACCACCCGCAGGTGCTCCAGCACCTCGTCGTCGGTGAGCCCCGCTTCGTGCTGCATCAGCCACGACACGAGATCGGCGCCGGGCGTCTCCCGCTTGCGCTCCATCATCCGGCGCAGCGTCGCCACGACGTAGTCGTTGCTCGCGATGGCCGTCTCGGTGCCCTTCATCAAGTCCCGTGCGGCATCGACGAGTCGGGGCCCGTACTCCTCGGGCATCCCGACCACGTGGGTCATCACGAGCATCGGCAGGTGCTCGGCGAACTGCGCCACCAGCTCGGCCTGGCCGGCCGGTCCGAAGTCCTGGATCAGCTGGTCGGCGAAGCGGGTGATGTAGCGGCGGATCCCCCGTCGGTCGAAGCGGTTCAGACCGTCGGTGACCGCCCCGCGCAGGCGCCGGTGCTCCGCGCCGTCCGCGAACACGCACAGCGGCTGCCAGGCGATCACCGGCATCAGCGGGGAGTCCGGGGTCACCAGGCCCTCCTGGAACGCCGTCCAGCGGCGGGAGTCCCGGGAGAACCGGGAGGGTGTCCGCATCGCAGTGAGGTTCGCGGAGTGGCCGAGGATCAGCCAGGCCGGGAGGTCGCCGTGCAGCAGCACGGGCGCCACCTCGCCGTGCTCGGCCCGCAGCTTCTCGTACAGGCCCGCCGGGTCGGCCTCGGCCTCCGGCCCGTAGAGCCGCCGGMGGCCGCCGGCGGCGATCCCGTCGACGCCGGTCCCGTGGGCGGGACAGCCGGGCGGCGGGGTGGAGGAGGAGGCGTCACGGAACGGGGAGGTCACGGTATCTCCGGGGGTGTCATGAGGGAGTGTCATGAGGCGGTGGGGGCCGAGAGGTTGTACAGGTAGCGCATCAGGGCCATCAGGACGTCACGGCTCGATTCGCGGGTCCGGGCGTCGCACGTGACGATCGGCACCTCAGGGGGCAGGTCGAGGGCGGCCCGCAGTGCCTCGGTCGGGTAGGTCGGCGACTCGGGGAAGACGTTGGCCGCGACCACGAAGGGCACGCCGCTGTCCTCCAGCCGCCCGATCACGTCGAAGCTGACCTCGAGGCGGCGGGTGTCGACCATCACGACCGCGCCGAGGGCGCCCTCGAACAGGCCGTTCCAGAGGAACCAGAACCGCTCCTGCCCGGGGGTGCCGAAGACGTACAGCACCAGTTCGTCGTTGATGCTGATCCGGCCGAAGTCCATCGCCACCGTGGTGGAGGTCTTGCGCTCGACCCCGGCAGTGTCGTCGACACCGGCTCCGGCCTGCGTCATCGTCTCCTCGGTGCTCAGCGGGCGGATCTCGCTCACGGAGCCGACCAGGGTCGTCTTGCCGACGCCGAAGCCGCCCACGATCACCACCTTGACCGCCATGGCGGCCGAGGCCGGGAGCAGATCAGCGCTCTCCGGCCCCAGCGCCGTCTCAGAGCCTCTGAAGTCCATGTATCACCGCCTCCAACAGGGCATGGTCGGGAAGGATTGCCTTCGGGACGCGGGCCCGCGCCTCGATCCGCTTCTCGGTGAGGAGGTCCGCCAGCAGCACGGTGACCACGCTCATCGGCAGCCGCAGATGGGCGGAGATCTCGGCCACGGACAGCGGCGCGCCGCAGATCCGCAGGATCGCCGCGTGCTCCGGCTGCATCGTGGGTGTCGGCTCCGAGCGCGCGACGATCAGGGTGACCAGGTCGAACGTGCTCTGCTCGGCCAGGCCGCTGCGACCGCGCGTGATCACGTAGAGCCGCTCGGGGCTGTCCTCCTCCCAGTCCTGGCCGGCTGCGCTCATCCGCCGTCCTCGCTGCGCTCGTCGGTCGGCTCGCGACCTACGTACCTGCCGGTGTTTCGCTCGCTCATACGACCTGCTCGCTCTTGCGCGGCGGAGTGCTGAGGTGCTCGCCGATCCGGGCGACCAGGTCGCGCATCCGCTGGCCCATCAGCCCGGCGTCGACGCCCTGGTCGGCGAGCACCGCGAGGTAGGCCCGGGCGCCGGCCGCCATCAGGTAGAAGAAACCGCCGCCCATCTCGATCACGACCAGCCGCATCCGACCGTCGCCGTCCGGGAATTCGTGTCCCACCGCGGCGGCCAGGCTCTGCAGGCCCGCACAGGCGGCGGACAGGCGGTCGGCGGTGTCGGTGTCGGTGCCGTACTGGGCCATCCGCAGGCCGTCGGCGGAGAGCACGACGACGTGGCGGGCGTGCGGAACACCGTCCGCCAGGTCCTTGAGCATCCAGTCCATGTTGGTCACTCCTCGCCCCTCTCTGCCGACTCTTCACTGGTGTGGCCGGCCCCGCCGCCGGACGGCGTGTTGCCGTTCACCCCTTCGTGGAACGCGGCCAGCCACATACCGGGCTGTACCGGCGCCGGGGTGGGCCCGGGCACACCCGCGCCCTCGGGAGTGCCGGTCCAGGAGGACGCGGCGTGCCGGCGGCGCTGCGGCAGCCCGTCCGGGGTCAGCTCGCCCACCGCCGCAGGCCCGCCGGCCGCCGAGGACCGGAGGGGCGACTCCGCGTTGAAGCCGGCTATCGTCCTCGACCCCCACGGCTGCGGTCCGCCCGCCGACCGGAGCACGGCGGCCGAACCGGGCCGGGCGCCGGAGGCGATACCGATGCCGTGGGCCCGGCCGACGGCGGGCGCCGTGGTGATCAGTTCCTGCGGCACGATCAGCACCGCGCGCACGCCGCCGTAGGCGGACGGGCGCAGGGAGACCTGGAAGCCGTACTCCTGTGCAAGTCGCCCGACCACGGCGAGGCCGAGCCTGGGGGTCTCGCCGAGGTCGTTGAGGTCGATGCCCTCCTGCGCCTCGCGGAGCATCCGCTCGGCCCGGGCCCGGCCCTCCTCGCTCAGGCTCAGGCCGCCGTCCTCGATCTCGATCGCGATGCCGGTCTGCACCTCGACCGCGGTCAGGTGCACGTTGGTGTGCGGCGGGGAGTAGCGGGTGGCGTTGTCCAGCAGCTCGGCCAGCGCGTGGATCAGCGGCTCGGCGGCGGGGCCGACCACCGCGACCTCGGAGACCGGGTGCAGCTCGACCCGCTGGTAGTCCAGGATTCGCGAGATGCCGCCGCGCAGCACGCTGTACAGCGGCACCGCCCTGCTCCACTGGCGGCCGGGGCGGGCGCCGCCGAGGACAGCGATCGAGTCGGCCAGCCGGCCGACCAGCGCGTTGCCGTGGTCCAGCCGCAGCAGGTCGTCGAAGACGGCCGGGTCGGTGCCGTGCCGGTCCTCCATCTCGCGCAGGTCCTGGGCCTGCCGGTGCACGATCGCCTGCACCCGGCGGGCGATGTTCACGAACGCCCGCTGGGCCGACTCGCGCAGCCCCTCCTCGGCGTC
>NZ_JBFUMY010000086.1:0-30027 GCF_054049135.1 Kitasatospora sp. P5_F3
GGCGGAGAGGGTGGCGGAGAGGGTGGCCTCCACGTAGTTGTTGGCCCCGGCGGAGGCGGCCAGCGCGTCTGAGTCGAGCAGCTGAAGCTGGATCAGGCGGCCCGCGAAGACCGAGAACACCGCCGCCGGCTGCGGCTGGTGACCGTCGCGCTGGCGCTGGTGTTCTCGGTCTTCGCGGGCCGCCTGATCCAGCTTCAGCTGCTCGACTCAGACGCGCTGGCCGCCTCCGCCGGGGCCAACAACTACGTGGAGGCCACCCTCTCCGCCGACCGGGGCTCGATAACGTCCTCCGACGGCGTCGCGCTGGCCACCACGGTGGACGCGTACGACATCACCGCCGACCCCTCGCTGTACCCGGCCGAGAAGTCCTTCGTACCGGACGCGCCCGAGCAGGCGGCCGCGCTGCTGGCCCCGATCCTGGGCCGGACCAAGGAGCAGCTCACCGCCGCACTGCGCACCCCGAAGACCAAGTGGGTGATGCTGGCGCCCCGGCAGAGCCCGGAGACCAAGAAGCAGATCACCGACCTGAAGGCGACGCTGGCCAAGCAGGCCGACACCGCCGCCTGCCGGGCCCAGCGCAAGCTGGTCGGCAAGCCCGCCGACCAGGGCGGCCGCCAGTACGTGGACAACGTCTGCGCCAACCCGCTGGCCGGGGTGATCAACCAGGAGAGCAAGCGCCGGGTCTACCCGGCGGGCGGCCTGGCGGCCAACCTGCTCGGCTATGTGAACGTGGACGGGATCGGCACCGGCGGCCTGGAGAAGCAGTTCCAGGACGAGCTCGCGGGCAAGCCGGGCAAGAGCACGTACGCCCAGGTGAACGGCCGGATGGTGCCGACCGCGGGCGGCAGCCAGCAGTCCCCGGTGGAGGGCACCGACCTGCGGTTGACCGTCAACCGGGACATCCAGTGGGCGGCCCAGCGGGCGATCACCGACCAGGTGGCCAACGCCGGGGCGGAGAAGGGCTATGTGGTCGTCCAGGATGTGAAGACCGGTCAGATCCTGGCGATGGCCGCCTCCCCGGGCTTCAACCCGAACGACCTGAGCTCGGCCAAGTCCGAGCAGCTCGGCAACGCCGCGGTCGGCGATGCCTTCGAGCCGGGCTCGACCGCGAAGCTGATGACCATGGCGGCGGTGCTGGACACCGGTACGGCCGCCTGGGACACCCACGTCACGGTGCCCAACACGCTGCAGCGCTCGGACCGGGTCTTCCACGACGACATCGACCACCCGACCTGGTACCTGACCCTGGCGGGGGTGCTGGCCAAGTCCTCCAACATCGGCACCATCCTGGCGGCCGAGCAGCTCGGCAAGAGCCAGCCGGAGTCCAACAAGGTGCTGGCCGACTACCTCGGCCGGTTCGGCATCGGGAAGCCGACCGGTCTCGGCTTCCCCGGCGAGACCAAGGGCATCCTGGCCAAGCCTGAGGACTGGAGCGGCTCGCAGCAGTTCACCATCCCGTTCGGCCAGGGCCTGTCGGTGAACGCGCTGCAGGCCGCCTCGGTGTTCTCCACCATCGCCAACGGGGGAGTCCGGGTGACGCCCAGTCTGCTGGCGGGCACCACCGGGCCCGACGGCCGGTACCTGCCGGCCGGGCCGGGCCAGGAGACCCGGGTGGTCAAGCCGGAGACCGCGAAGACCCTGACCGAGATGCTGGAGTCGGTGGTCTCGGACGAGCAGGGCACCGGCGCCAAGGCCAAGATCGAGGGCTACCGGGTGGCCGGGAAGACCGGCACGGCCAACCGGGTGGACCCGAAGACCGGCAAGTACAACGGCTACACCGCCTCCTTCATCGGCTTCGCCCCGGCCGAGCAGCCCCGGGTCACCGTCTCCTGTGTGATCCAGGACCCGAAGAACGGCCACTTCGGCGGCCAGCTCTGCGGTCCGGTGTTCAAGCAGGTGATGGAGTTCACCCTGAAGACCCTGCGCGTCGCCCCCAGCGGCAGCGAGGCGCCCAACCTCCCCGTCGACTGGAAGCCCTGATGAACAGCCAGACCCCGTCCCAGCCCGTGCCCGGCGCCAGCTCACGTGGTGATTCGGGGGAGATTCCGGACGGGTCCGGTGCAGATACCGGGTCGGGGGCCGCGTTTGGCTCTTCGGGGGGTGCGGCGGATAGCCTTCCGGCCGTGCCGAAACCCGATCAAATCTCCGCGAGCCCGCCCCGGCCCACCGGCGTGCGCCCCACCCCGCTGGCCGAGGTGGCCCGTCTGCTCGGCCTGCCGCCGGTCGAGGGGGCGCCGGTCAGCGGCGTCACCCACGACTCCAGGGCGGTCCGGCCGGGCGACGTGTACGTCGCGTTCCCGGGAGCCAACCACCACGGCGCCAAGTTCGCCGCCCAGGCGGTGCGGCAGGGCGCGGTGGCGGTGCTGACCGACCCGGACGGCGCCGCGCAGGCCGCCGACTGCGGCGCCCCGCTGCTGGTGGTGCCGAGCCCGCGGGCCCGGATGGGCGAGCTGGCCGCCGAGGTCTACGGCCGTCCCAGTGCGGGCCTGCGGATGATCGGTCTGACCGGCACCAACGGGAAGACCACCACCGCGTACCTGGTCGAGGGCGGCCTCAAGGGCGCGGGCCACACCCCCGGGGTGATCGGCACCGTGGAGATGCGGGTCGGCACCGACCGGATCAAGAGCGAGCGGACCACCCCCGAGTCCACCGACCTGCACGCGATCCTCGCGGTGATGCGCGAGCGCGGCGCCGAGGCCGTGGTGATGGAGGTCTCCAGCCACGCGCTCAGCTACGGCCGGGTGGACGGCGTGGTCTACGACGTCGCGCTGTTCAACAACCTGACGCCGGAGCACCTGGACTTCCACCCGGACATGGAGGACTACTTCCGGGCCAAGGCCAGGCTGTTCCAGCCCGACAAGGCCAGGCTCGGCGTGGTCAACCTGGACGACGCGTACGGCCGCCGACTGGCCGCCGAGGCGCCGATCCCGATGACCGGGTTCTCCGCCAAGGGCGACCCGGCCGCGCAGTGGCGGGCGCTGGACGTCCAGCTCGGCCCGCTCGGCTCGACCTTCACCGTGGTCGGACCTGACGGGCAGTCGGCCGAGGCGAGCGTGCCGCTGCCGGGCCCGTTCAACGTGGCCAACGCGCTCGGCGCGCTGACCGCCCTGGCCACCGCCGGAGTGCCGCTGGAGCAGGCGGTGGCCGGGCTGGCCGCCGTCCCCGGCGTGCCGGGCCGGCTGGAGCGGGTGGACGCCGGGCAGCCGTACGTGGCCGTGGTGGACTACGCGCACAAGCCGGACGCCCTGCAGGCCGTGCTGGAGTCGCTGCGCGAGGTCACCAAGGGCCGGCTGCACGTGGTGGTCGGCTGCGGCGGCGACCGCGACCCGTACAAGCGCGGACCGATGGGCGCGATCGCCGCCCGGCTGGCCGACACCGCGGTGCTGACCAGTGACAACCCGCGCTCCGAGGACGCCCTGGCGATCCTCGCCACCATGCTGAACGGCGCCACCGAGGTGCCGGAGGACGAGCGCGGCGAGGTGCTGGTGGTGCCGGACCGGGCCGAGGCGATCGCCGACGCCGTGAAGCACGCGCACGCCGGGGACACCGTGCTGGTCGCGGGCAAGGGCCATGAGTTGGGCCAGTACGTCCGGGGTGAGGTCCGCCCCTTCGACGACCGGCAGGTACTGCGCGAGGCCATCGAGCACCGTGGCAGCCGAGGAGTAGTGGAGCAGCCGTGATCGCACTGACCCTTGCCGAGGTGGCCGAGGCCGTCGGCGGCACCCTGCACAACGCCGACCCGGCCGCGCTGGTCACCGGCTCGGTGGAGCACGACTCCCGCAAGCTCACCGAGGGGAGCCTGTTCGTCGCGATCGTCGGTGAGCGGGTGGACGGGCACGACTACGCCGAGCAGGCCGTCGCGGCCGGTTCGGTCGCGGTGCTGGCGACCCGTCAGCTGGACGTGCCCACCGTGCTGGTGGACGACGTGCAGCTGGCGCTGGGCCGGCTGGCCCGGGCCGTGGTCCAGCGGGCCGACGCCGAGGTGGTGGCGCTCACCGGCTCGGCCGGCAAGACCAGCACCAAGGACCTGATCGCCCAACTGCTGGCCCGCCGAGGCGAGACGGTCTTCCCGCCCGGCTCGATGAACAACGAGATCGGCCACCCGATGACCGCGCTGCGGGTCGAGCCGACCACGAAGCACCTGGTGCTGGAGATGGGCGCCCGGCACAAGGGCGACATCGACTACCTGACCGTGATCACCCCGCCCACCGTCGGTGTGGTGCTCAACATCGGCACCGCGCACGTCGGCGAGTTCGGCTCCAAGGCCGGGATCGCCGAGGCCAAGGGTGAGTTGGTGGAGGCGCTGACCAGCGACGGGATCGCGATCCTGAACGCCGACGACCCGCTGGTGCGGGCGATGGCCTCGCGTACCAAGGCCCGGGTGCTGTACTTCGGCGAGAGCCCGAACGCCGACGTGCGGGCCACCGGAGTTCGCCTGGACGACGCCGGACGGCCACAGTTCACTCTCACCACCCCGGCCGGTTCCGCACCGGTACGACTGCGCCTGTACGGTGAGCACCACGTTTCGAACGCCCTCGCCGCCGCTGCGGTGGCGGTGGCGCTCGGTATGTCCGTCGATGACACCGCCGCCGCGCTCGGCGAGGCGGAAGCGCTGTCCCGCTGGCGCATGGAGGTCGTCGAACGGGCCGACGGTGTCACCGTGGTCAACGACGCCTACAACGCGAACCCGGAGTCCATGCGGGCCGCGCTGCGGGCGCTGGTGTCGATGGGGGGCCGGGGCCCGGAGCGCCGCCGCACCTTCGCGGTGCTCGGTGAGATGCGGGAGCTCGGCGAGGACAGCCTCACCGAGCACGACGCCATCGGGCGGCTCGCGGTCCGACTGGACGTCACCAGGCTGGTGGCGGTCGGTGGACGCGACGCGGCCTGTATGGAACTGGGCGCGAGGAACGAAGGTTCGTGGGGTGAGGAGTCGGTGCTGGTGTCCGACGCGGACGCGGCGGTCGAGCTGCTGCGGGGTCAGCTGCGGCCAGGGGACGTGGTGTTGGTGAAGGCGTCCCGTTCGGTGGGTCTGGAGCGGGTGGCCGAGGCCCTGCTGGCTGATGGAGCCGCGAAGTGAAGCAGATTCTCTTCTCCGGGATGATCGGGCTGGTGCTCACGCTGCTCGGCACCCCGGCGCTGATCCGGCTGTTGGCCAAGCACGGCTACGGCCAGATGATCCGCGACGACGGCCCCAAGGCGCACGCCAGCAAGCGCGGTACGCCCACCATGGGTGGCATCGCCTTCATCCTGGCCACCCTGATCGCCTATGCGGCGACCAAGGTGATAACAGGTGAGAAGCCCACCGCCTCAGGTCTGTTGGTGCTCTTCCTGACCACCGGCCTCGGCCTGGTCGGCTTCCTGGACGACTACATCAAGGTGGTCAAGCAGCGGTCGCTCGGCCTGCGGGCCAAGGCCAAGCTGCTCGGCCAGTCGCTGGTCGGTCTGACCTTCGCGATCCTGTCGCTCCAGTTCAAGGACGAGGCCGGGCGTACTCCGGCCTCCACCAGTCTCTCCTTCGTCCAGGACTTCAGCTGGTCGATCGGCCCGGTGCTGTTCGTGATCTGGGC
The DNA here is from genome assembly GCF_054049135.1 of Kitasatospora sp. P5_F3. NCBI lineage: Bacteria > Bacillati > Actinomycetota > Actinomycetes > Kitasatosporales > Streptomycetaceae > Kitasatospora > Kitasatospora sp. P5_F3. The sequence goes on from NZ_JBFUMY010000086.1 coordinate 5,568, forward strand.
GTACTTCATGATCGCCGCGATGTCGAACGGCGTGAACCTCACCGACGGCCTGGACGGCCTGGCCACCGGCGCCTCGGTGATGGTCTTCGGCGCCTACGTCTTCATCGGCGTCTGGCAGTACGGCCAGACCTGCGCGGTCCAGGTCACCGCCACCGCCAGCTGCTACGACGTCCGAGATCCGCTGGACCTGGCGGTGGTCGCCTCGGCGCTGATGGGCTCCTGCTTCGGCTTCCTGTGGTGGAACACCTCGCCCGCCAAGATCTTCATGGGCGACACCGGATCGCTCGCGCTCGGCGGCGCACTGGCCGGTCTGGCGATCTGCTCGCAGACCGAGCTGCTGCTCGCGCTGCTCGGCGGTCTGTTCGTGATCATCACCCTGTCGGTGGTCATCCAGGTCGGCTCGTTCCGGATGACCGGCAAGCGGGTCTTCAAGATGGCGCCACTGCAGCACCACTTCGAGCTCAAGGGCTGGAGCGAAGTGCTGATCGTGGTCCGGTTCTGGATCATCCAGGGCCTGTGCGTCGCGGTCGGCCTCGGCCTGTTCTACGCGGGCTGGGTGACCGGGTGACCTCCGTCGACTTCGAGGACCTTCCGGTCGTCGTCGCGGGCCTGGGCATCTCCGGCATCTCGGCCGCCCGGGTGCTCCGTGACCTCGGCGCGCTGGTCACCGTGGTGGACGGCGGCGACGGCGAGGGCCTGCGGGCCCGGGCCGCCGAACTGGACGGCGTGACCGTCCGGCTCGGCGACGGCGCCACCCTGCCCGAGGGCACCCGACTGATCGTCACCTCGCCCGGCTGGCCGCCGAACAGCGCGCTGTTCCTGGCCGCCGAGCAGGCCGGGGTGCCGGTCTGGGGCGACGTCGAACTCGCCTGGCAGCTCCGCAAGCCGCTGCCGGAGACCGGCGAACCCGCCCCCTGGCTGGCCGTCACCGGCACCAACGGCAAGACCACCACCGTCCAGATGCTGGCCTCGATCCTGACCGCGGCCGGCAAGCGCACCGCCGCCGTCGGCAACGTCGGCGTCTCGGTGCTGGACGCGGTGCTCGCCGAGCAGCCCTACGACGTGCTCGCGGTCGAGCTGTCCAGCTACCAGCTGCACTGGGCGCCCTCGCTGCGCCCGCACTCGGCCGCCGTGCTCAACCTGGCGCCGGACCACCTGGACTGGCACGGCTCGATGGCGGCGTACGCCGCCGACAAGGGCCGGATCTACCAGGGCAACCAGGTGGCCTGCGTGTACAACCTGGCCGACCCGGCCACCGAGGAACTGGTGATCGAGGCCGACGTCGAGGAGGGCTGCCGGGCGATCGGCTTCGGCCTCGGCGCTCCCGGCCTGTCCCAGTTCGGCGTGGTGGACGGCCTGTTGGTGGACCGCGCGTTCGTCCCGGACCGGCAGCAGAACGCCGCCGAGATCGGCGCGGTCGAGGACGTCAACCCGCCCGCCCCGCACAACATCGCCAACGCCCTGGCGGCGGCGGCGCTGGCCCGGGCGTACGGGGTGGACACCAAGGCCGTCCGGGAGGGCCTGCGGGCCTTCCGTCCGGACGCGCACCGGATCTCCGAGGTCGCGGTGGTCGGCGAGGTCACGTACATCGACGACTCCAAGGCCACCAACACCCATGCGGCGGCGGCCTCGTTGGCCGCGTACGAGCCGATCGTCTGGATCGCCGGCGGCCTGGCCAAGGGCGCGACCTTCGACGAGCTGGTGCAGGGCGCGGCGCCGCGGCTGCGGGCCGCCGTGCTGATCGGTGCCGACCGGGAGCTGATCCGGGAGGCGCTGGCGCGACACGCGCCGGATGTTCCGGTGATCGAGGCCGCCCAGGGTGAGACTGGCGCGGTGGCGATGGCCGAGGTGGTCCGCGTAGCCGCCGGACTCGCCCGACCGGGTGACACGGTCCTGCTGGCGCCGGCCTGTGCCTCGATGGACATGTTCGTCAACTACGGCCAGCGCGGCGACTTCTTCGCCGAGGCGGTCCGGGCGCTCTGAGCGGGGCCCAAGGGGTTAGGTACGACTACGGGGGAGCTGTCTGATGGCCGGTCAGGGAACGGCTGGGCCGGAGCGCAGCTCCTCCAAGTTCCAGGTGATCTCGGCGAGTACCGCCACCTTCAAGGCGGCCGACCCGGTCACCCGGCTGCGGGCGTTCCGGGGCCGGGTCCGGTATCTGCTGGACCGTCCGCTGACGCCCTACTACCTGATCCTCGGCTCCGCGCTGCTGCTGCTGGTGCTCGGCCTCGGCATGGTCTTCTCCTCCTCGCAGATCCTGGCCAAGCGCTGGGAACTGCCGATGACCTTCTTCTTCCGCAAGCAGCTGATCGCCGTGCTGCTCGGGCTCGGCCTGATGGTGCTGTTCGCCCGGACGCCGCTCAGGCTGATGCGGGCGATGGTCTACCCGGTGCTGTTCGGGGTGCTGGGCGCCCTGGTGCTGGTCGCCGTGCCGGGGATCGGCAAGAACGTCGGCGGCAACCAGAACTGGCTGGACCKGGGCTTCTTCCAGGTCCAGCCGTCCGAGTTCGCCAAGCTGGCGCTGGTGCTCTGGGCGGCCGACCTGCTGGCCAGGAAGCAGAAGACCAGGACCCTGGACCAGTGGAAGCACCTGCTGGTGCCGCTGGTGCCAGGCACCCTGCTGCTGGTGCTGCTGATCATGGCCGGCGGCGACATGGGCACCACGATGATCCTGATCGCGATGCTGTTCGGCCTGCTCTGGCTGGTCGGCGCCCCGCTCCGGCTGTTCGCCGCGACGCTCGGCATCGCGGTGGTGGCCTGTACGGCGCTGATCATCACGGTGCCGCACCGGCTGGACCGGCTGGCCTGCATCGGCGTCACCAGACCGGACCCGAACGTCAACTGCTTCCAGGCGCTGCACGGCCTCTACGCCTTCGCGGCGGGCGGTCCTTTCGGTTCCGGCTTCGGCGCGGGCGTCGAGAAGTGGGGCCAACTTCCGGAGGCGCACACCGACTTCATCTTCGCCGCACTGGGCGAGGAACTCGGTCTGGTGGGGACGCTGTCGGTGCTCGGTCTCTTCGCGGCACTAGGCTACGCGGGTATCCGTGTGGCCAGCAGTACGAAGGACCCCTTCGTCAGGTACGCCGCGGGAGCTGCCACCACCTGGATCATGGCGCAGGCCATGGTCAACCTGGGGTCGGCACTGGGACTTCTGCCGATCGCGGGCGTCCCGCTCCCGCTGTTCTCCTACGGGGGGTCGGCGATGCTGTCGGCCATGTCCGCCGTCGGGGTGCTGCTGTGCTTCGCACGCAGCTCGCCGGGGGCGAAGGCGGCGCTGGCCGCCAGGAGCTCTAACAGCCGGTTCAGATCTGTCCTGACCCGGGTGCTGCCACGACGAACCACAGCGCGCGAGGCTGCGAAGCCGAAGCGCAGGGAGCGGTGAATTTCGGTGCATGTCGTACTCGCAGGCGGCGGAACCGCCGGGCACATCGAGCCGGCCATGGCGCTCGCGGATGCCCTCCGCAGGCACGACCCGTCCATCGGGATCACCGCACTCGGCACCGAGCGGGGTCTGGAGACCCGGCTGGTGCCCGAGCGCGGCTATCAGCTGGAGCTGATCCCGGCGGTGCCGTTGCCCCGTAAGCCCACCCCGGAACTGATCACGGTGCCGGGCCGGCTGCGCGGCACCGTCCGGGCCGCCCAGGAGATCATCGAGCGGGTCAAGGCGGACGCCGTGGTCGGCTTCGGCGGCTATGTCGCGATGCCCGCGTACCTGGCCGCCAAGCGCGCCGGGGTGCCGATCGTGGTGCACGAGGCGAACGCCCGCCCCGGGCTGGCCAACAAGATCGGTGCCCGGTACAGCGACTTCGTCGCGGTCTCCACGCCCGACTCCAAGCTGCGCGACTCCCGGTACATCGGCATCCCGCTGCGCCGGACCATCGCCACCCTGGACCGGAACGCGGTCCGCCCGGAGGCCCGGCACTACTTCGGGCTCGACCAGCGGCTGCCCACCCTGCTGGTCTCCGGCGGCTCGCAGGGCGCCCGGCGGCTCAACGAGGTCGTCCAGGCCATCGCGCCCCGGCTCCAGCAGTACGGCGTGCAGATCCTGCACGCGGTCGGGCCGAAGAACGAGCTGCCGGTGATCGACGACATCCCCGGGATGCCGCCGTACCGCGCGGTGCCGTACGTGGACCGGATGGACCTCGCGTACGCCGCCGCCGACCTGATGCTCTGCCGGGCCGGCGCGATGACGGTGGCCGAGCTGGCGGCCGTCGGCCTGCCCGCCGCCTTCGTACCGCTGCCGATCGGCAACGGCGAGCAGCGGCTGAACGCCCAGCCGATGGTCAAGGCCGGCGGCGGTCTGCTGGTGGACGACGCCGAGCTGACCACGGACTGGGTGCTGCAGAACGTGCTGCCGGTGCTCACCAACCCGCAGAAGCTCTGGGACATGAGCCGGGCCGCCGCCGAGTTCGGCCGCCGGGACGCCGACGACCTGCTGGTCGGGATGGTGTACGAGGCGATCGAAGCGGCCAGAGGTGGTCGCCGCCGTGGCTGAGACGCCGGTCCTCAACGATCCGGTGGAGGACGAGGTGGAGGACGAGGAGGAGTACGCTCCCCGGCTCCGGCTCTCCCGCCGCGGGATCGTGGTGCTGAGTGCGCTCGGGGCAGTGTTCCTGGGCGCGCTCGGCTGGCTGGTGTTCTTCTCCTCGGTGCTGGACGTCCGGGTGGTCGCCGTCCAGGGGCTGACCGGCGACAAGTTGACGGCGCACCAGGTGCGCGAGGTGCTGGGCAGCGGGCAGCACGGCCCGCTGGCCCGGGTCGACCTGGCCGAGGCCGAGCGACGGGTGGCCGGGCTGCCGCGGGTGGCCAGGGTCGAGGTCTGGCGCGGCTGGCCGCACACCTTGCGGATCAAGGTGGTGGAGCGGCGCCCGGTGGCCGCGGTGCGGACCGAGGACGGGAAGTTCACCCAGGTCGACGCGTCCGGCTTCGGCTTCGCCACCGAGGACGCGCCGCCGGCCGGGGTGCCGGTGGTGGAGCTGGCGCTCAGTCAGCAGGCGAACGACGCCCTGGCGGTGTTCGGGAAGTCCGAGCTGGTGCGGGCCGCGGTGACGGTGGCGGCGGGGCTGCCGCCGGAGGTGGCCAAGCTGGCCGGAGCCGTTCGGGTACACAGTTACGACGACATCCAACTGCAGCTCGCCGACGGCGCGGTGGTGCGCTGGGGGAGTGCGGAGCGGACCGTGCGCAAGGCCCAGGTGCTGGCCGCGCTGCTGCCCCGGAAGGCGAAGATCTACGACGTGAGTGCGCCCGAGGCCCCCGGTATCGGCGGATGATGGCCCGGCGTGTCGGGAAGATCCGGTAAGTTCTCTTCCCAAGGGCGGTGTTGACGGAGTAACGGCTCCGCCCCGACTCTAGGTGGTCACCCCGGTTTCACCGGGTGATGGATGATCACATAGGCTCAAAAGAAAAACGGGAAGCTCGGCGTGTTCGTTGAACACGGATGAGTTGCCACCTAGTGTCCTGTGTCACCAGGCTGTGTCCCACGGTGATGTGACGCAGGCACAGCCACAACCCTAAAGGTCAAGTTTAGGGTTCGGGTCGGTGGTCGGAATTTCGGACATACAGTCAGGAAATACCCCGGGCTCCCCACCCATCGACATCCGTCGGCCCTCACAAACGGGGGGAAGCCGACCCGGAATCTCGAGGCGAGAGGCCTTCGACGTGGCAGCACCGCAGAACTACCTCGCAGTCATCAAGGTCGTCGGTATCGGCGGCGGTGGTGTGAACGCCATCAACCGGATGATCGAGGTCGGTCTCAAGGGCGTCGAGTTCATCGCGATCAACACCGATGCGCAGGCCCTCCTGATGAGCGACGCCGACGTCAAGCTCGACGTGGGCCGTGAACTCACCCGGGGCCTCGGCGCCGGGGCCAACCCCGAGGTCGGCCGGAAGGCCGCCGAGGACCACCGCGAGGAGATCGAGGAGGTCCTCAAGGGGGCCGACATGGTCTTCGTGACGGCCGGCGAGGGCGGCGGCACCGGCACCGGTGGCGCCCCCGTGGTGGCGAACATCGCCCGCTCGCTCGGCGCGCTCACCATCGGCGTGGTCACCCGGCCGTTCACCTTCGAGGGCCGCCGCCGGGCGAACCAGGCCGAGGACGGCATCGCCGGGCTGCGCGAGGAGGTCGACACCCTCATCGTGATCCCGAACGACCGGCTGCTCTCCATCTCCGACCGCCAGGTCAGCGTGCTGGACGCGTTCCGCTCGGCCGACCAGGTGCTGCTCTCCGGCGTGCAGGGCATCACCGATCTGATCACCACCCCCGGCCTGATCAACCTCGACTTCGCCGACGTCAAGTCGGTCATGTCGGACGCCGGTTCGGCCCTGATGGGGATCGGCTCGGCGCGCGGCGAGGACCGGGCCAAGGCGGCCGCCATCATGGCGATCTCCTCCCCGTTGCTGGAAGCCTCCATCGACGGCGCCCGCGGCGTGCTGCTCTCCATCTCCGGCGGTTCCGACCTCGGTCTCTTCGAGATCAACGAGTCGGCCCAGCTGGTCAGCGAGGCGGCGCACCCCGAGGCGAACATCATCTTCGGCGCGGTGATCGACGACGCGCTCGGCGACGAGGTCCGGGTCACCGTGATCGCGGCCGGGTTCGACGGCGGCCAGCCGCCCGCCATCGTCCGCGACCCGGTGGTCAAGTCCACCCCGGCCGCCGGTGGTTCGACCCCGGAGCGCCCGGCGGGCCGCCCGTCCTACGGCAGCATCGGTTCGGTGACGGACCGTCCGAAGGACGAGCAGGGCACCACCACCACGGCCTCGCCGGTCCCCCCGCAGGTGCAGCCGGTCCGGCAGCCGCTGCTGGAGAACCCGGCCGAGGAGCTCGACGTACCGGACTTCCTGAAGTAACCGAGGCACCCGATGCCCACCGTGTTCCCGACGGGAACACGGTGGGCATCGTGCGGTCCGGAGTGCGATCATCTGCTGTGTTTAGGCCCGCCGTCAGTTGGTGGGTGGGAGAAGGAGCGGCGTTGGGGTGCGTGCCTCGGCGGTGCGGAGGAGGGAGTCCATGCGGAGCATCGGCGACCGACGACAAGCCGTCGAGGTGCGTGCCCCGGCGTCGCGACGCCACCTACCAACTGACGGCGGGCCCAGGGCGAGCTGTGTGGGGCGACTGTGACTGACTTGTACGGACCGGAACCGGGCNGGGTCAGCGCGCGGGTCAGCGCGCCAGGTACGAGGAGCTGGGTGCCAACCTCGAGGTGGTGCAGCGCCGGATCGCGGACGCCTGTACGGCGGCGGGGCGGGCCCGGGACGCGGTCAGGCTGGTGGTGGTCACCAAGACCTATCCGGCCGAGGACACCGCCCTGCTGGCCGCCCTGGGCGTCACCGACGTGGCGGAGAACCGCGACCAGGACGCGGCCCCCAAGGCCGAGCTCTGCCGTGAACTGCCGCTGGACTGGCACTTCGTGGGCCAACTGCAGACCAACAAGGTCCGCTCGGTGGTCCGCTACGCCAACCACGTGCACTCGGTGGACCGGCTCCGGCTGGTGCGGTCACTGGCCGCCGCGGTGGCCAACGCCGGGCGTCCGCCGGTAGGTTGCCTGGTCCAGGTGGCACTCGACAAGGAGGCCGGCGAGGGCGAGGGCCGGGCCGGGGCGGCCCCCGAGGAGGTCGCCGCACTGGCCGACGCGATCGCCGACACGCCCGGGCTGCGACTGTCCGGTGTGATGACCGTCGCTCCGCTGGCCGGGCCGCTGAAGGGCGATCCGGCGAAGGCTTTCGAGCGGCTGGCGGAAATCTCAACTGCCCTACGGTCGAGCCATCCGGCTGCCACGATGGTCTCGGCGGGTATGAGCGGTGACCTGGAGCAGGCGGTGGCAGCCGGAGCGACACATGTGCGCGTCGGTACGGCGGTGCTCGGAGTGCGGTCGACGCTCCGGTAACGTCACCGGGTAGTAGATCAGACTGCAGGACAAAACAGGACAGAACCTAGCAGCTGGCTACAGCGCTAGTGAACCGTGGATCGATCGCAAACCCGCAGCCACTCCCACTCTATGACGGAGCGTCGGGTGGTGTGCGGAATCCCGCAGGCGAAGGCCGCCGGTGACGATCCACCACAGAGCGGAGGAGACAGGAGTATGGCCGGCGCAATGCGCAAGATGGCGGTCTACCTCGGCCTCGTGGAGGACGAGACGTACGACGGCCAGGGTTACGACCCCGACGACGACTACGACACGGACCCCGAGCCGATCCGAACCGGACGGACCGAGGGCCTGGAGCGCCCCGCCGCGGCACCCGCCGCGCCGGCGCCCGTCGCCCACATCGCGCCTCAGCCCGTCCCGGCTGCCGTGCCGATCCGGCAGGAGCAGCCGCGGATGGCCCCAGTGTCGTCCATCACACCCGACCGCCGCCAAAACCTGGAGAAGAGCACCCCGGTGATCATGCCCAAGGTCGTCAACGAACGAGAGCCGTACCGCATCACCACGCTGCACCCGAGGACCTACAACGAGGCCCGTACCATCGGGGAACAGTTCCGTGGCGGCACCCCGGTGATCATGAATTTGACCGAGATGGACGACACGGACGCGAAGCGGCTCGTAGACTTCGCCGCTGGACTCGTCTTCGGTCTGCACGGCAGTATCGAGCGAGTGACACAGAAGGTGTTCCTCCTGTCTCCTGCTAACGTCGATGTAACGGCGGAGGACAAGGCTCGGATCGCCGAGGGTGGGTTCTTCAACCAGAGCTGACCCGACCACGACTTCTCGGTGGATCTCGTGGCAGTGGTACGTGACTGACGGATCGTCCGGTATGCCGGATATGAACAGGGAGACGCGATGGGGATCGTGCGGGGAGTGCTCTTCTACGCGCTGAGTGCTTTCCTCCTGGTCCTGCTCTTCCGTCTTGTCATGGACTGGGTCTTCCAGTTCGCCCGCTCGTGGCGTCCTGGGAAGGCCATGGTCGTGGTGCTGGAGGCCACGTACACTGTCACCGATCCGCCGCTCAAGCTTCTTCGGCGATTCATTCCGCCGTTGCGTTTCGGGGGCGTGGCGCTCGACCTGTCCTTCTTCGTACTGATGATCATTGTGTTTGTCCTGAGATCGCTCGTGCTGACTCTGCCGTCTTGAGCGCTGCGACAGGATGCCGGTGTGCCGACGATCACGTTGAGGTGAAGAGATGTCACTGTCCCCCGAGGACGTTCGGAACAAGCAGTTCACGACCGTCCGGCTGCGTGAAGGCTATGACGAGGACGAGGTCGATGCCTTCCTCGACGAGGTCGAAGCTGAGCTGACCCGACTGCTCCGCGAGAACGAGGACCTGCGGGCCAAGCTCGCCGCGGCCACTCGTGCCGCTGCGCAGAACCAGGCCAACATGCGCAAGGAGCAGCAGCCGCAGGACGGCCGCCAGGGTGCTCCCGTCCCCGCCGCCATATCCGGCCCGCCGGTGCCCGGCCAGGGTCAGATGCAGCAGGGTCCCGGCCAGCAGCAGCAGATGCAGCAGCAGATGGGCAACCAGCCGCTCGGCCTGCCGTCCGGTGCGCCGCAGCTCCCGTCCGGCCAGGGCGGCCCGATGGGCCAGCCCAACCAGCAGCAGCTGCAGCCGATGGGCCAGCAGCAGCAGATGCAGCCGATGCAGCAGCAGATGGGCCAGACCATGGGCGGCCAGCAGCAGCTGGTGCAGCCGATGGGTGGTCAGATGCTGCAGCCGATGGGCCAGCAGCAGATGGGCCAGACCATGGGCGGCCAGCAGCTGCAGCCGATGGGCGGCCCGATGGGCCAGCAGCTCGGCGGCCCGATGGGTGCCCCGATGCAGCAGCAGCAGGCCCCCGGTGGCGACAGTGCCGCCCGGGTGCTCGCGCTCGCCCAGCAGACCGCCGACCAGGCGATCTCCGAGGCCCGTTCCGAGGCCAACAAGATCGTCGGCGAGGCGCGCAGCCGGGCCGAGGGCCTGGAGCGGGACGCCCGCGCCAAGGCCGACGCCCTGGAGCGGGACGCGCAGGAGAAGCACCGGGTCGCGATGGGCTCGCTGGAGTCCGCCCGCGCCACCCTGGAGCGCAAGGTCGAGGACCTGCGTGCCTTCGAGCGTGAGTACCGCACCCGCCTGAAGTCCTACCTGGAGACCCAGCTGCGCCAGCTGGAGTCGCAGGCGGACGACTCGCTCGCCCCGCCGCGGATCCCGGCCACCGCCTCGCTGCCGCCGGCCGGTGCCTCGGCGATGAGCAGTCAGCCGTCCTTCGGCGGCCAGTCCTCCTTCGCCGGTGCGGGCCAGCCGTCCTTCGGCGGTCAGTCCTCCTTCGGTGGCGGCAACGGTCAGCCCTCCTTCGGTGGCCAGCCGAACGGTGCCCCCAGCGGCGCCGCGCAGATGGCTCCCGCCGGGATGACCCAGCCGATGGCGGCCGTCCGGCCGCAGCCTCCGCAGCCGATGCAGCAGGCGCCCGCTCCGATGCGTGGCTTCCTGATCGACGAGGACGGCGACAACTAAGCAGTAACCATCGAGGGCGCCCCCGCCGTGACGAACCGTCACCGTGGGGGCGCCCTCGTGTTGGCACACGGCCCGGTAGGGCACATCAGGGGCTCGGGGAACTGCGACGCCGACCTCGTAAAAGGTCACCCGTGCGTAAATGGTCAGGCACTTTCGCTGTTGACCCGCACGCCAGGTAGCGTCGCCGTTCCCCGAGCCCCTGTCGGGGCTTACGCCTTGCGGAGCTGGAAGCTCAGGCCGAGCCCCTCGTCGGTGAAGGTCTCCGAGGTCCACTCCGCCGCTCCCGCGAGGAAGTCGGTGGCGAGCACCTCGTCGGCGACCAGCTGGCCGTGCTCGGCGATCGCCTCGGCGGTCTCCTCGGTGGCGGCCCGCCACCGCAGCACGATCCGGTCGGCGACGTCGAGGCCGGAGTTCTTCCGGGCCTCCTGGATCTGCCGGATGGCGTCCCGGGCGATGCCGAGCCGCTTGAGCTCCGGGGTGATGTGCAGATCCAGCGCCACGGTGGCGCCGGACTCGTTGGCGACCGCCCAGCCCTCGCGCGGGGTCTCGGTGATGATCACCTCGTCCGGACCGAGCTCGACGGTCTCACCGTTCAGCTCGACCGAGGCGGTGCCGGAGGCACGGAGCGAAGCGGCCAGCGCAGCCGCATCGGCCGCGGCCACCACCTTGGCGACGTCCTGCACGCCCTTGCCGAACCGCTTGCCCAACGCCCGGAAGTTCGCCTTGGCCGAGGTGTCGACCAGCGAACCGCCGACCTCCGCCAGCGACTCCAGCACCGAGACGTTCAGCTCCTCGGCGATCTGCGCCCGCAGGTCACCGGGCAGCTCGTCCCAGCCCTGCGCCGCGATCAGCGCGCGGGACAGCGGCTGACGGGTCTTCACACCCGACTCGGCGCGGGTGGCCCGGCCGAGCTCGACCAGCCGGCGCACCAGCGCCATGTTCCGGGACAGCTCGGTGTCGATCAGCGCCTCGTCGGCGACCGGCCAGGAGGCCAGGTGCACCGAGGCCGGAGCGTCCGCGACCACCGGGACCACCAGGTCCTGCCAGACCCGCTCGCTGATGAACGGGGTGAGCGGGGCCATCAGCCGGGTCACGGTCTCCAGCGCCTCGTGCAGGGTGGCCAGCGCGGCCGCGTCACCCTGCCAGAAGCGGCGACGCCCGCGCCGGACGTACCAGTTGGAGAGGTCGTCGACGAAGCCGGAGAGCAGCTTGCCGGCCCGGTGGGTGTCGTACAGCTCCAGCGCCGCGTCCACGTCGCGGACCAGGGTGTTGAGTTCGGACAGCACCCACTTGTCCAGCTGCGGCCGGTCGGCCGGCGCCGGGTCCGAGGCGGACGGGGCCCAGTCGGCGGTGCGGGCGTACAGCGCCTGGAAGGCGACGGTGTTCCAGTAGGTCAGCAGCGTCTTGCGGACCACCTCCTGGATCGCCCCGTGCCCGACCCGGCGGGCCGACCACGGCGAGCCGCTCGCGGCCATGAACCAGCGCACCGCGTCGGCGCCGTGCTGGTCCATCAGCGGGATGGGATCGAGGGTGTTGCCCAGGTGCTTGGACATCTTCCGGCCGTCCTCGGCCAGGATGTGGCCGAGGCAGACCACGTTCTCGTAGCTGTTCTTGTCGAACACCAGGGTGCCGACGGCCATCAGCGTGTAGAACCAGCCGCGGGTCTGGTCGATCGCCTCGGAGATGAACTGGGCCGGGTACCGGCTCTCGAACAGCTCCTTGTTCTGGTACGGGTAGCCGTACTGGGCGAACGGCATCGAGCCCGAGTCGTACCAGGCGTCGATCACCTCGGGCACCCGGGTCGCGGTGGCCGAGCAGGTCGGGCAGGCGAAGGTGACGTCGTCGATGAACGGGCGGTGCGGGTCCAGCCCGCTCTGGTCGGTGCCGGTCAGCTCGGAGAGCTGGGCCAGCGAGCCGACGCAGGTGAGGTGGTTGTCCTCGCAGCGCCAGATCGGCAGCGGGGTGCCCCAGTAGCGGTTCCGGGAGAGCGCCCAGTCGATGTTGTTGTTCAGCCAGTCGCCGAAGCGGCCGTGCTTGACGTTCTCGGGGAACCAGTTGGTGCCCTCGTTCTCCCGGATCAGCGCGTCCTTGACGGCGGTGGTGCGGATGTACCAGGACGGCTGCGCGTAGTAGAGCAGCGCCGTGTGGCAGCGCCAGCAGTGCGGGTAGCTGTGCTCGTACGGCAGGTGCCGGAACAGCAGGCCGCGGGCCTGCAGGTCGGCCACCAGCGCCTCGTCGGCCTTCTTGAAGAAGACGCCGCCGACCAGCGGGACGTCGGCCGCGAAGGTGCCGTCCGCCTCGACCGGGTTGACCACCGGCAGGCCGTACTTGCGGCAGGTGGCGAGGTCGTCCGCGCCGAAGGCGGGGGACTGGTGGACGATGCCGGTGCCGTCCTCGGTGGTGACGTAGTCGGCGTTCAGGACGTAGTGCGCGTCCGGGATCTCGACCAGGTCGAACGGACGCCGGTACGCCCAGCGCTCCATCTCGGCGCCGGTGAAGGACTCGCCGGTGGCCTCCCAGCCCTCGCCCAGCGCCTTGGCCAGCAGCGGCTCGGCCACCACCAGGCGCTCGGTGCCGTCGGTGGCCACCACGTAGGTGACGTCCGGGTGCACGGCGGCGGCGGTGTTGGAGACCAGCGTCCACGGGGTGGTGGTCCACACCAGCAGCGCGGCGGTGCCGGCCAGCGGGCCCGAGGTGAGCGGGAAGCGGACGAAGACCGAGGGGTCGACCACGGTCTCGTAGCCCTGGGCCAGCTCGTGGTCGGAGAGGCCGGTGCCGCAGCGCGGGCACCACGGGGCGACCCGGTGGTCCTGGACCAGCAGGCCCTTGTCGAAGATCTGCTGGAGCGACCACCAGACCGACTCGATGTAGGACGGGTCCATGGTGCGGTAGGCCTCGTCGAGGTCGACCCAGTAGCCCATGCGCGTGGTGAGCTCGGTGAAGGCGTCGGTGTGCCGGGTCACCGAGTCGCGGCACTTCGCGTTGAACTCGGCGATGCCGTACTTCTCGATGTCCTGCTTGCCGGCGAAACCGAGTTCCTTCTCGACGGCCAGCTCGACCGGCAGGCCGTGACAGTCCCAGCCGGCCTTGCGGGCGACGTGGTAGCCCTTCATGGTCCGGTAGCGCGGGAAGACGTCCTTGAAGACCCGGGCCTCGATGTGGTGGGCGCCCGGCATGCCGTTGGCGGTCGGCGGGCCCTCGTAGAACACCCACTCGGGGCGGCCCTCGGACTGCTCCAGGCTGCGCTGGAAGATCTTCTGGTCCTGCCAGAAGGACAGGATCTGGTGCTCCAGGACCGGCAGGTCCACCTGAGCGGGTACGGAGTTGTACGTGGTCATCGCGGGGTCTACCTCCGACGGATGCGTGGACAGCCTTCCGACGGAGGGACGAGACGGCCGGGCCGTCCCGCGGTACCACCCTCCTTGGCCGCGGATGGGGACTGCGGCCYTCTTGTTTGGGCTTGCTACCGGGTCTAATGGGCCGTCAGGCCGTTCTTCCGGTGGCTCCGGGGTGATCTTCCCGCCGCGCACACCCCCGGGCTCACACCATCCCCGGGTCGCTCCTGGCTGCGTACGTCGGTACTCGTCCCATCAGCGCCTTGCAGGCTCAGTGTATCGGGACCGGCAAGGCGTTATGCGCGCCCACACGCGTGGTTAGCGGATGACGATCTGGGCACAACACGGTCAGCACTCGGGCGGCTGCCCGGGTGGGAACCCAGGGCCTTATCGGTATGTCCCGTTGTGGGTGGATTCGATGGGGATTATCGTTCCGGCACCGGAGGCCGCCGGGAACCGGCGGTCCGTTTCGTTCGTAGATGAGGTCGAAGCCATGGCTGAGAAGGCAAGTGGTGCTACCGCCACTACCGTCACCAAGCGGACGCGCAAGGCCGTGGCAGGCGACTCAGGGGAGGGGACCGTGAGTACTACACGGCGGAAGACCAGCACCAGCACCGGACGGGTGGCCGCGACCAGCCGCAAGCACGCCCCGGCGGGGAGCGGAGCACGCGGGGCCGAGTCGGTGGACCCGGCGGAGCTGCCGGTCCGCCCCGGCGAGGAGTCCTGGACCACGGCCGAGGTGGCCGAGCTGCACCAGGAGCTGAACGACGACGCGGACCGGCTGCGCAGCGAGATCGCCGCCGCCGAGCAGGCGCTGGACGGCCTGATGCGGGACTCCAACGACGGCGCGGGCGACGACCAGGTCGACGCCGGCACCAAGAACATCAGCCGGGAGAGTGAGCTCGCGCTCGCCAACAACGCCCGGGACAGCCTGGCCCAGACCGAGCGGGCGCTGGCCCGGCTGGAGGGCGTGGGCTTCGGGGTCTGCGAGTCCTGCGGGCAGGCGGTCGGCAAGGCCAGGCTGCAGGCCTTCCCGCGGGCGACCCTGTGCGTCACCTGCAAGGCCAAGCAGGAGCGCAGGTAACGAGTCGGCCACGGGGGTCGGGCGGTACCGTACGCTCGACCCCAGTACTCGTTCACTCTCGGCAGCGGAGCGGATCATCAGCACTCCAGGCTCTCCCCAGACCCAGGACGACTCCGTCCAGCCCGCCTCGGCCGACCTCGCACCGGCCGAGCCCGCAGCGGTCGAGGCTGCACCGGCGGAGGCCGATTCTGCCGAGGCCGTGGAGGACGCGGTGATCACCCCTGAGGAGCCGGCCCGCCGGGAGGCGCTCCGCCGCCGACGGATCGCGCTGCTGCTCGGGGTGGCCCTGCTCGCCTACCTGATCGACCTGGGCAGCAAGCTGCTGGTGGTGGCCAGGCTGGAGGGGCACCAGCCGATCGACGTGATCGGCGACGTGGTCACCTTCCAGGTAATCAGGAACGGTGGGGCCGCCTTCGGGATGGGCCAGGCGATGACGGTGGTCTTCACCGCGATCGCCACCTCGGTGATCGTGGTGATCTGGCGGATCGCCCGCAAGCTCTACAGCCTGCCGTGGGCGATCGCGCTCGGTCTGCTGCTCGGCGGGGCCCTGGGGAACCTGACGGACCGGCTGTTCCGCTCGCCCGAGGTGTTCCGCGGGCACGTGGTGGACTTCATCTCGGTCCAGCACTTCGCGGTCTTCAACCTGGCCGACTCGGCCATCGTCTGCGGCGGCATCCTGGTCGTGCTGCTCTCCTTCCGCGGCAGCAACCCGGACGGCACCGTGCACCAGGTGACCAAGGAAGACAAGAGCGCGTAGCACCTGGATCACGCCGGGCGCGCAGGCCGTGCGGTCCGGTAGTGGCGCCGGGTCCGGCATACTCGTACGGGTGAGTACCGCAGCGCAGACCCGCAGCCTCCCCGTTCCCGACGGCCTGGAAGGTGAGCGCCTCGACGCCGCCCTGGCCCGGATGTTCGGCTTCTCCCGGACCAAGGCCGCCGAGCTGGCCGCCGACGGGAAGGTCACCATCGACGGCGTGACGGCCGGCAAGTCGGACCGGGTGATGGCCGGTGCCTGGCTGGAGGTCGAGATCCCGGCCCCCGCCGCCCCCGTCCAGATCGTCGCCGAGCACGTCGAGGGCATGCGAATCGTCCACGACGACGAGCACATCGTGCTGGTCGACAAGCCGGTCGGCGTCGCCGCCCACCCCAGCCCCGGCTGGACCGGACCGACCGTGATCGGCGGCCTGGCCGCGGCCGGCTACCGGATCTCCACCTCCGGCGCGGCTGAGCGGCAAGGCGTCGTGCACCGCCTGGACGTCGGCACCTCGGGGCTGATGGTGGTCGCCAAGTCCGAGCGCGCGTACACCGACCTCAAGCGGCAGTTCCACGACCGGATCGTGGAGAAGAAGTACAACACCCTGGTGCAGGGCCACCCGGACCCGATGAGCGGCACCGTGGACGCGCCGATCGGCCGCCACCCCAGCTCGGACTGGAAGTGGGCCGTCACCAAGGACGGCAAGCACTCGATCACCCACTACGACCTGATCGAGGCCTACCGGGCCGCCTCGCTGCTCGACATCAAGCTGGAGACCGGCCGCACCCACCAGATCCGGGTGCACATGTCCGCGCTGCGGCACCCCTGCGTCGGCGACATCACCTACGGCGCCGACCCGACGCTGTCCAAGCGGCTCGGCCTGACCCGGCAGTGGCTGCACGCGGTCTCGCTCGGCTTCGAGCACCCCGGCGACGGCGAGTGGGTGCAGTTCGACAGCGAGTACCCGGAGGACCTGCGCCGGGCGCTCGAGATCATCTCCTCGGAGAGCTGATGGCGACCGAGCTGCGGGTCGCCACCGGCGACGTCGACCTGGCGCTGGTCAAACTGATCCGGCACGAGGTCTTCGTGGTCGAGCAGAGTGTCCCGCCCGAGCTGGAGTACGACGAGTACGACGCCACCGCGGTCCACGTGCTGGCGCTCGGCGACGGGATGGCGCTGGGCACCGGTCGGCTGATCCACGGTGCCGAAGCACTCGCCAAGACCGGGGTCGCCGGGCGGGTGCTGCTCGGCCGCCTCGCCGTCCGCAAGGCCGCCCGGGGCACCGGCCTCGGCGCCGAGCTGGTCCGGGCGCTGGAGCAGGCCGGTCGCGAGCACGGTGGCACCGAGCTGGAGCTGCACGCGCAGGTGCAGGCGCTGGGCTTCTACGAGCGCCTCGGCTACGTCGCCGAGGGGCCGGTCTACGACGACGCCGGAATCCCGCACCGGACCATGACGCGGAAGCTCTGACGCACCGGGTCTGACGCACCGAAAGCTGTGAAACACCGGGGATCCGGGTGGCCTGCGGGCTGCCCGGATCCCTTTTTCTGCCCTTCCAGCTCCCTGCCCGATGTACGCACGGGCAGTGTTTCCGCAGAACCCCCGCGGAGGCCCACCGTGGCTTGAGCATCGGAGGTTTGGAATGCTTCGATGACGGCTCACACGCGCGAATAGGGCTGGGGGTCAGGTGCGCCGGTTGAGTTCGTCGGGCACCGTTCCGGCACTTCAGGACGGTCGGGTGGAGCTGCGCCGCCCGATCGAGGAGGACGCGGACACCCTGCTGGCAGGTTCGCGCGATCCACTGGTCCGGGAGTTCATGCAGGGCGTCCTCGCGCACCCGGACCGGGCGTCGGCGGTGCGCTGGATCACCGAGGTCGCCCCCGGGCTCTGGGCCGCCGACCGGGCCGCGTACTTCGCCGTGCTGGACGGCCCCGGGCCTGCGGTCGGCTGGGCCGAACTCACGGACCTGCGGCCGGACGAAGGCGCGGCCGAGGTCGCGGTCTGGCTGCTGCCGGCCGCCCGCAGTCTCCGGGTGGCCGCCTCGGCGCTCCGGCTGGTCTGCCGATTCGGCTTCGAGCAGCTGGAGTTGGAGCGGATCGACGCCTATGCGGCGGCGGACAACATGCCCGTCCAGGTGGTCGGAGCCTTCATCGGTTTCCGCCGGGCCGGCTTCCGCCCACAGCTGTTCCGCAGCTCCAGCACCCAGACGCTGCACGACGCCGTGTACGCCACCGTGGTGCCCGGCGAGCTCTGCTGACCACCCGCGGGCCCGGCTGGCGGGCCCCCTGCTGACTGCTGATTTTCCAACCCGGACGTTTTTGGGGGCATTGTGTCGGGCACCATTCGCTTCACCGCTGGATCGCGTCAACTGGCCGTCGGCCGCATGGAGTTGACGATCGACGAGGACGGCTCGCTGCTGGTCGAGCGGCAGCTGCCCGAGGGTGACACGGTGCGGTACGGCGGGCTGGACCAGGCGGTGCCGCAGCGGCTGCGCACCGCGCTCCGGGCCACCCCGGGCTCCCCGGCCGGGGAGCCGGTCGCGGACCCGGCCGCCCGTCGGCTGACGGTCGGTGACACCGCCTGGACCGACGGCACCGAGCACCCGGTGCCCCCGGTGGCCCGGCTGCTGGAGGCGCTCGCCGTCCAGTTGCTGCAGCCGCTGGAGTACGGCCAACTCCCGCTCGCCGTCGTCGAGTCGGCAGCCGTTGAGGCCGCCGCCGACACGGTGCTCCCGGCCGCCGCGATCGGCACGGTGGACGGCCTGCCCGCCTACGCGCTGGCCGAGGGCGGCCAGGGCTTCGACCTCGGCCGGCTGCCGGACGGCGGCTCGCTGGGCGGCTCCGACGGCGAGGCGGGACTGCTGCCGAGCGCGGTCGCGCTCGGGGTGGTGGACGACCGGGAGCTGTTCGCGGTCGGTGCGGCCGACGGTGCGGTGCAGGTCTGGGACGCCGCCAGCGGCGCGCTGGTGCACGGTACTTCGGGCGGTGAGGGCGCGCAGGTGGTGGCCGCCGGGCTGGTGCAGGGCGTCCCGCTGGTGTTCTCCGGCGGCCGGCGCGGCGAGGTCCGGGCCTGGCGGGCCGAGGACGGCAAGGGGCTCGGCCTGCTGGAGATCGGCGGCGAGGGTGCCCGGGCGTTGCTGCACGCCCGCTGTGCCGCGGTCGACCTGGTGGTGGCGGCCGCACCCGACGGCACGGTCCGGGTCTGGGACGCCGGCGCCGGGGCCCAACTCCACCTGCTGGTCGGCCACTCGGCGCCGGTCACCGCGCTCGCGGTGCTCCCGCTCGGCGAACAGGCACTGCTCGCCACCGGCGGCCAGGACCAGGACATCCGGCTCTGGGACCTCGCCACCGGGCGCCAGGTCGCACTGTTCACCGGCCACTCGGCCACCGTCACCGGTCTGACCTTCACCGAGCTGGACGGCCGCCCGGTGCTGGCCTCCTGCGCTCTCGACAACACGCTGCGCACCTGGGACGTGTACGCGGCCACCGCGCTCGGCGGCCGCCCGGCCGGCGGCAGCTGGCTGACCGCGCTGGTCACCGTCACGGTCGGCGGCCAGGAGCTGCTGGCCAGCGGCGACGAGCACGGCCGGATCCGCCTCTGGGAGACCAAGGGCGGTAAGCCGGTGGGCAGTTACGAGCCCGAGCGGGCGGACGGCACCGGCCCGGTGCCGGTCAACGCGCTGGCGGTCGGCGACCTGTACGGGCGCCCGGTGCTGGTGGCCGGCTACGGCGACGGCAGGGTCCGGCTCTGGGACGTGGCGGCCAGGACCGAGCTGTACGTGCTGGACTCCGACGGCGGCCCGGTCGGCTCGGTGGCGGTGCTGCCGGCCGAGGGCGAACCGGTGCTGGTCTGCGGCACGGTGGCCGGCGCGGTGCGCTGCCACCGGCTGAGCGACGGCGTGCCGCTCTCGGTGCCGACGCCGCACACCGGAGCGGTCACCGCGCTGGTCTTCGGTGAGCCGGTGCCCGGTACGGCGGCCATCCTGGTCTCGGGCGGGGCGGACGGCACCGTACGGGTCCGGAGCGCCCAGGACGGCGCCCCGCTCCGGCAGTTGGCGGCCCATCAGGACGGTGTGACCGCGCTGGCGATCGGTGAGGTGAGCGGGCGCCGGATGCTGGCCACCGCGGGCCGGGACCGTACCGTCCGGCTCTGGGACGTCGACGGCGGCCAGGCCGGACCGGTCCTGACGGGTCTTCGGGAGTCGGCCGAGAAGCTGACCGTCGGCACCCTGGACGGCCGGGCCGTGGTGCTGGCCGGCTGCACCGACGGCTCCGTCCTCGGTTGGGACGTGATGGGCGGGCACGGCATCGCCGATCTGCCCGGCGGTACCGCGGAGGTCCGTTCGCTGATCTGCCAGGAGCTGGACGGCGAGGTGCTGGTGGCCGCCGGAGACGCCACCGCCACACTGCGGCTCTGGCACCTGGCCAGCGGCGCGCTGGTCAACGAGGCGCCGCTGGACCGCACACCGCTGGCGATCGCCTTCGGCGAGACCGGTCTGTACGTGGTCGGCCCGGGTGGCGCCCTCACCCTCTGAGCACCGCCGTCCGTTCAATCGTTCCGAATTGCCTAGGGGTTGGGAAGCATGGCAGGGGATTCCTTCAATATCGACCTGGATGAGGTCGAGGCCGCCGCCACGATGATCCAGCGGATGCACGACGACCTCGAAGAGGCGTACATCAAGCTCTCCACACTGGTCGCCACGGTCAAGGACGACATCTACGGCACCGACCTGGTGGGCAAGTCGCTGGGCGGGGCGACCGCCTCGGTGATCGGGCTGGCCGAGCAGCAGAAGAAGACCCTGGAGGGCTTCAAGGCCTTCCTCGCGAACACCGCCCAGGTCGCGGGCAACCTGAAGATGATGAGCGGTAGTCACCGCGAGACCGACACCGAGCACGCCGACCTGATCAACAAGATCGGTGACGGAACGGACATCCCGCTGCCGCCCCCGCCGTCGGCGGGCACCGGACCGGGGTACGTCTCGCCGACCAAGGGGCCGGACCTCAACTACAACCACGCGGGTGACCGCCCCGAGCCGAAGCCCGCGCCCACCTACGGCCGCCCGCAGGTGATGTGAACCCGTCCCGTCGTCATCCCTCCGTGCATCAGCGTCGACCAGGAAACGAGTGACCACCGGTGAAGAAAGAGCTGCCTCCTGAGCTCGCGGACGTGCTCAAGACCTTGCACAGCAGCGAGCAGGGCGGGGACGTCCAGTTCCCCGACGGCAACGAGGAACGGATCAACGACCTGGCGGCGGCCTGGAAGACGTTCAACGAAGTCGCCGACGTCCGGATCCGGACCATCTGGGCCCATGCCCAGCGTGCCTGCGAGCACATGTCCGGTGAGGCGGCGCAGAGTTACGAGCGCTATCTGGAGAAGTACGGCGTCGGTGAGGGCTCGCACGCCGGGACGATCCTGACGGCCGGAAAGATGGTCGAGGCGCATCTCACGGGTGCCGCCGCGGCGATCACCGACACCAAGACCACGATGATCAACCAGCTCGAGTACGCGAAGAAGTACATCGAGCAGAACCCGGCCGGCAAGAAGGACGACATCGCCAAGTCGGCGGGCGTCAAGTCGGCGGTCGAGGCTTACCACACGTACGTCAAGGACGTCACCGGCAGCGTCGACACGATGCTGAAGGCCGGTGCCGACCACGGAGCGGCGACGGAAGCCGCGACGCAGATCGCCAACCTGGCCGGCGGCAAGGTGCCCCCGCCCGGTGGGGACACCCCGCCGCCGACCAAGATCGACTCGGCGCCGCCCGGTGGCGGTGCCGGTGGTGGCGGTGCGGGTGCGGGTGCGGGTGGCGGTGGCGCGGGCTCAGGCGCCGGTGGCGGCGGGGCCGGTGGTGGCGCGGGTGGTGGCGGCGGCGCTCCCAAGCCGAAGCCGTACACGCCGCCGAAGGTGCAGCCGTACAAGCCGCCGGCGACCAAGAACCCGTACCTCGGCGGCAACGGTCTCGGCCCGGACGGGAAGCCGCTGTTCAAGACCGCGGTCCAGCCGCCCGGCCTGAACCTGGCCGGTCACCCCGGCTACCAGGGCCTCGGCGACGGGTCGATCACCCCGTACTCGGGCTCCGGCGGCGGTGGCGCGGGCGCGGGCGGTGGTGGCGTCGGTGGTGGCGCGGGCGGCGGCAGTGCCTTCGGCGGTGGCGGTGTCCCGGGTGCTGGGGCGTACGGACGCGGTGGTGGGCTGGCCGGTGCGGGTGGTGCCGGGGCCCGTGGCGCCGGTGGTGCGGCCGGTGGTGGCCGTGGCGGCATGGCGGGCGGTGCGGCCGGGGCCGCGTCGGGTCGTGGCACCGCCGGTGCGCCCGGTGCGGGCGCGATGGGCGGTGGCGCGGGTGGCGGCAAGGGCGGTGGTGCCGGTGGCGGCAACCGTTTCCTGCGGCCGACCCGGCTGGGCTCGGAGGAGGAGAAGGAGAAGCGCCGCCGCGATCGTGGGGTCGTCGGCGGGGAACAGGTCGACCACGAGGCGGGTGACCCGCACTTCGAACGGATGCGGCGTCAGTGGCTGGACGAAGCTCGTGGGGGCTCGTCCGGCGAAGCCGCTGCTGCGGCTGCGGCGGCTGCCGCCGCTCAGCCCGCGGTGGGCGGGAGTGGCGATCTGATGACCCAGTTGGCAGGCGCACTGCTGGGCGCCGAGCCGACTGTGGCCGAGGCCGGGGCGGAGGCGGGCGGAGCTGTGACCTCCGCCGACTCCCCGGTCGCGTCGACCGGTGGGACGGTGGCCCCGGAAGGGACGACCACCGCCCCGCCGGCGGCGCCCGCACCGGAGGAGGAGTACCTCGACCGGGCGCGCTCGGTGGCCGAACGGCGCGGACGCCCCGACGAGGAGGGCCAGGTGACCGAGGCCCCTGCGGCCGTCGTGGAGCCCACACCGATCCGGCAGGAAGGCGGGTACGACGTGCCCAGCCCGTTCCTGCGCGCGGCGCTGACCCGGATCGCCGCCGGCGCCGGCGCCGAGGGTGGTGGAACGCCCAGGCCGTGACCTGGTTCCGGTTCCCCTGAGACCGGGCGGCGGAGGACCTCCAGCCCTCCGCCGCCCTCCGTTTTTTGCCCAGCACCCGTACCCAGCACCCGCACCCCGCAGACTCGATGAGGGACCGTCATGGAAGAACAGCCGCAGTTCCGACCGGCCGAACAGGTGGGGACGCCCCTACGACGAGCCGTCATGGAACCCCAGGCTGCGCCGCTCTGGGGCGGCGGGGACGACGTGATCCCGGCGGAGCGGTCGTTCGAGCGGCTGACGCCCGTGCAGGAGGCGGCGGAGCCGCTCTTCACGCCGGTGGAGCGGTCGTCGGAGCGCATCATGCCCGTGCAGGAGGCGGCGGAGCCGTTCTACACGCCGGTGGAGCAGGCCTCCGAGCGCATGATGCCCAAGCAGCAGATGCACACCATGGCGGGGGAGGACCCGTTCGGGACGGTCACGGAGGCGCGGTCGAGCCTGGCCGGCGCGCCTGACGGGACCGTCCCGGCGATGCAGATGGGTGTGCCTGCGGGTGAGGCGGGGATGGCGGTGCCGAAGGTCGGTGCCGATGGGACTTTCCCGGCGATGCAGATGGGTGTGCCTGCGGGTGAGATGGGGATGGCGGTGCCGAAGGTCGGTGCCGATGGGACTTTCCCGGCGATGCAGATGGGTGTGCCTGCGGGTGAGGCGGGGATGGCGGTGCCGAAGGTTGGCGCCGATGGGACCTTCCCTGCGATGCAGATGGGTGCCCCTGCGGGCGAGGGCGTGACTGCCGCGCTGAAGACGGGCGCCGACAAGATGGTCTCCAAGCAGGCCCTGTCGGCCAGTTCGCCGAGTGGCAGTGCGGGGGCGGGGTTCGTCGCAATCCCCGAGCAGTACCGGGCGGCCGCCGGGCCGGTGCTAGGGGTGGCCGACCAACTCAAGGAGACGTACACCAGCCTGAGCGGCTACTTGAGCGGCATGCACGGCACCGCGCCCTGGGGCAACGACGACGACGGCAAGACCTTCGCCGACGGCGAGGACGGCGAGCCGGGTTACCTCGGCAACGAGAAGGACATTCTCGATGGCCTGAAGCTGCTCCCGGAGATCGTCGAGCGGATCGGCAAGATCCTCAAGGGACTTGGCGACAGCTACGACAACGCCGAGGAGTTCAGCCTCGGCGGGCTCGGCAAGCCCGAACTCCCGCTTCCCGGAACAGGTCAGCCGGACCTGGTGCTGCGGGACATCGCCAACGGCAAGCTCAACGGAAGGCACTGAACCCACCATGGCTGTCGAACTCCCCGAGCCCCTCCAGTGGGTCCTGCTCCTGCTCGCCGGTACGCGGTGGCCCGAGGGCCAGGAAGACCTGATGCGGGACATGGGCCGTCGTTGGCGGGCCGCTGCCGAGACTCTGGACGAGGCCGGCCGGGCTGCCGACTCGGCGGTCCGCCGCGCGCTGGACGGTCAGCAGGGCGCCGCCGCTGAGGGGCTGGAGAAGGACTGGAACAAGCTCGTCCTGCCGGCTGACGGCTCAAAGCCCGGGTTCTTTCCCGGGATGGTGAAGTCCTGCAACGCGATGGCCGACAGCCTTGAGGCGATGGCCAACTCGACCGAGACCGCCAAGATCTCGATCGTGGCGCAACTCGGCATCCTGGCCTTCGAGATCGCCACTGCGGAGGCTGCTGCTCCGGTCACGGCGGGTGCTTCGCTGGCCACCATCCCGGCTTCGATCGCCGTCAGTAAGACGACGGTTCAGATGATCCTGAAGAAGCTGGCGAAGGAGATCATGGAGTACGCGTTGAAGGAGGCCTTCCAGGAGGTCGCCATCAACCTGCTGGCCCAGAGCATCCAGCTCGCGGCGGGCAACCGCAAGGAGCTGGACGGCAAGGAGCTCGGCATGAGCGCCGCCGGCGGCGCGATCGGCGG
>NZ_JBFUMY010000087.1:0-17306 GCF_054049135.1 Kitasatospora sp. P5_F3
TGCGGCAGGATATGCGACCAACGGGGCTTCCCGGCTGACGAGTTGAGGCGTAGAGAACCTGCTCAACGGCCAGGAGGCCCTGTCTGTAGCGCCGAACATCCGCTCGATCCGTCAGATCACCCGATCAGGTACCGAGCTGAAAAGGCTCAGTGATGTGGCTGCGTAGGTGATAGCCGAGAGCACTTGTCGGCCAGTTCGGAGAGCGGTGGGCAGCCTGCGGGACTCGAAATGTCGGTGAGGAGTAGCAGCACCTGCCGCCGCGTCGGGGCGCGATGACGTCCGCTCCTCGGTCTCCGTATCCTTCGGCGCGGAGGTAGGTGCTTTGGAGATCACGGTTCAGTGGATCAGAACGTCCTGGACGAAGCAGTCCCGGGGCGGGGAGGCCGCTGCTCGCAGGAGTGCCGCCCCGGTCGGCCTCGCCGTGCCGCAGGCCTGGGCTTCGTCCGTGCATGTGGTCCGGATGCATGAAGAGGATGACTTCGAGCCGCGTGAGAGTCAGGGGGAGCTTCGCAGCGTCAACGTCAGTCTTCGCGAGGCCGAGGGTCGTTTGCGGGTGTTGCCCCGGGTGGACCCGTTGTTCGGCTTGCCGCCTCGACTTCGCAGGCCTCCGGCCGTGCGTCTCATCCCAGGTCAGTGGGTCCGGTGGCAGCTGAACTACCGCTTCAGCAGCGCGGCGGGGATTCGGGACTGGTCGTACTGGCTGGACACGTTCAACATTGCCTACGGCTCTGCGGACGCCGACTTGTTTCTGTCGACGCCGACAGTGTTCATCGATGAGTGCGGACCAGTGCGGTAGTTCGACCGGCTGGAGATCAGTTGCTGGCGCGTTCGGCTTGGGCTCTGCTCTGCGCGAGGCGGTAGGAGTCGGTGCCGGTCTCGATGATGTTGCCGCCGAAGGTGAGGCGGTCGACGATGGCCGCGCAGAGCCTCGGGTCGGTGAAGGTCTTGGTCCAGCCGCCGAAGGACTCGTTGGAGGCGATGGCGATGCTGTTCTTCTCCTCGCGTTCGGTGAGGACCTGGAAGAGGAGTTCAGCTCCTCTGCGGTCGAGTTCCATGTAGCCGAGCTCGTCGATGCAGAGGAGGTCGACGCGGCCGTAGCGGGCGATGGTCTTGGCGGGCTGCTTCTCGTCGGCGGCCTCGACCAGCTCGTTGACGAGTTTGGTGGCCAGGACGTACTTGACCCGGAAGCCGGCCATCGCGGCCTCGGTGCCGAGCGCGATCAGCAGGTGGGACTTGCCGCTGCCTGGGTCGGGCGCCAGCGCAAGAACGTGAAGCTGTCGGCTGCTCAGGACGCCAAGCTCACCGCCCTGGATGCGGGGTGGCGGATCGAGCCGGACTGGAACCGCTCCTACCGCCGCCTGCTCGCCTACCTCACGAGCGGCGGAGCCCTGGACGGCCCCGCCAACCGCACCGGCGGCATCGCGGACCCGACCTTCCGGCCGGGTGCGTGGCTGCGCAAGCAGGACAAGGCCCGCACTGACGGCAAGCTGACGGTCCAGCAGACTGCGCTGCTCGACGCCCTGGTGGCAGTCGAGGCCGGGCAGCAGGACCACGGCCCGGCCGAGGGCTCGGTCACCTGGTCCGCCGACTGGACGTGCGACGGGTGCCGCGATGGGGGCGGTACCCAGTTCGAGGACGGCACCAGCGTGGACGCCGACCACGACTGCGACAGGGGCGACGGGCCCGAGATCGGCTGGGAGGGCCGGGCCGAGCGCTCCGCCTGCGGCTGGGCCACCGAGACCGACTTCCCCGACGGCGAGTACATCGAATCCGACCACCACTGCGCGGGCGACCAGTAGCAGCACACCCTCGCCGATACACCGACCGAAGGAAACCGTCCCGTGGACGACGACCAGCACCGCCAGCCGTTCCCCCTGGTGCTCTACCGCCACGACGGCGAGCTCATGATGCCCGCCACCCACGTCACCGCTCTGCTGCGCCACACGGCCGAGACCTTCCGGCTGTGTGGCGGGTGAGGGGCGAGGTGCGGATGGATCTGGAGACCACCGCCCGCCTCTACGACTCCCTGGTGCGCTACGCCGCCGACCTCGACACCGGCATCAGCTCCGCCGACGCGCACAGGCGGCCCGGTCCCGCACCGGCGGCGGACCGGGCACGGGCCACCACGGCGACGCTCTCGCCCGCGGCTGGGTGGAGAAGGACGTCGACGGCCTCACCGGCTGGGCGGCCTTGGTCGACGGGCGGCTCGTCACCGCCCGCGACGGCGACGGCTGTGCCCGGCCGGTCCTGCACGCCGAGTCCTGGGAGGCTGGGTGACCTTGTACTCCGCCCTCGCCCAGCACCCCGGCCACCCGGACGACGACCAAGGCACGGACGAGGACGAGAGCGAGGGCCCCGAGGACGGCCTGCTCGGCGAGACCCGCACCCGCATCCGCCGCCAGGCCGCCGGCCTCACCCTGGACGCCTGCGACCAGGTCCTCAACGACCTGCGCGCACCACCCAGTGAGATCTCAGACGCGGTCCGAGGGGTGTTCAGGTACGTGAGGCGTGTGGGGTGGTCCTGGTGGGTGTAACGGGTTGGTCGTTCGTCCGTTCCCCGGGGGTGGTGGTGGGTAGCGTCCAGGGCGGTGTCGTCGACTGGTGGGGGGAGTCCGTGGGCATGGCGCCGAGGGTGACCGGGGCTCCTCAGGTGTGGGCACCGGCTCGCACGACGGTGACCGTTCGGTGGTCGCGAGCGGTGAGTGGTTGCCGGCCGTCTTCGCGGCTCGTCGTTCCCGCTCACCTCCGCGCGCCACAACGGCGGCAGGAAGTTCCGGCACGTCCGAGACGACGGCACCAAGAGCCTCCGGGTCCTGGGACACCGGCCGTTGTGATCCCCCGATCCGACAACAGAGGCTGAGTCATGCAGTGGTGGAGCGTCAGCGCCTTCGCCGTCAGTACCGTGGCCGTCGGCGCCCTCGCGAACGCGGGGGCATTCCTGGCCTGGCGGCGCGCCGACCAGGCGCTCACCCGGGCGCTGGCGGAACTGGACCACCGTTCGGGGGCGCTGTATCCGGCGACGCTGCTCGCCTACGGCTGGGGCCGCCACGACACGACGGTCACTGGGTGGGCGGCGGTGCACCGTGCTCGGCGGCCGCTGCCGGACGGCGAGCGCGACCACCCGCTCACCGCTTTGGCCCGCGAGGTCGTCGCCCGCGGCCTTCCGCAGGACATCACCGAGGTCACTGGTAGGCCGGACTTTCTCACAGCGCACCACGTGGAGGCCGAGTGGCTGGCGGACCGGATGCCCGGGCCCGGGGACGACAGCAACCTGGGCACGGTGCTGGTGGGCCTCCCGGCCGCCGCGATCTCCGGCTGGATGGCGCTCTGTGCGGCCGCGAACCTGATATCCCGGCTGATGCGCCCGGGGGTGGCGCACGACACCGGCTCACCGGACGACGCCTCGGGTCCCTATGGCGGTGTGGCCATGATCGGCCTGCTCGTCTGGCTGGCGGGGTTCGTGGTCATGCTCGCCGTCGAGGCGCTGCTCTGGCTTCCGGCTCGGGACCGCTGGCGGCGCAGGGTCCGGGACCACAGCGCGCAGCTGGTCCAGCGTGAACTGGGCGATGCCCACGACGCGTTCCTCGCCGACCTGAGCAGGGACGCCGCGGCGACGCTCCGCCCCCGGCACCAGCGGTGACAGGCCGTCAGTCCTTCCCGCTCCGCTCCGCTGCCACTCCACCCACCAGGCCGGGCACCACGCCGGGTCAGCCGTGGTTCGAAGGCGAAGGTTCTCTGCTGCCCATGACGGCGTTGAGGTGAGGACCCTCGGCACTCGCGCCGGCGCTGGAGGGCGGCCGGCTGCGGCCAGGACGACGGCCCGCCAATGCCACTGCCAACAGGGGGAACGTTGTAGTCCTGCTGGCGTACCAGGACGCGCCGATGTCTGTGGCCGGCCGCGTCCTGGCGTGCTGTCACCTGCTGTCGCCGGCCGCTCCATCCTCTGGCCGTACGGCCCCCGAGGCTCGCTGCGTCCGTGCGGCCATCCTGCCTCGCATCTGCTGGCTGAACGCGCTGGCGGCCGCTGTGAGGATCAACAGGTTGAAGACGATCTGGACCATCACGACGACCCGGGCGCTCTGCCCGGTCGCGGTGATGTCCCCGTAGCCGACGGTCGACACGGTGACCAGGGTGAAGTAGAGGGCGTCGACGCGCGTGCCCAGGCCGTTGAACTCCCCCGCCTGCCGGGACATGGCCAGGTACGTCATGGAGAAGAGGATCAGCGACAGGTACACGAGCACCAGGATGACCACCGCGGGATGCCCCCGCTCGAGCGGTGACAGCACCCATCCGACCTGCCACAGGAGCAGCAGCGCGAGCACCGCCAGCGCTACCCCGAAGGCGGTCCAGCTCAGCACCGGATGCTCGGGCCCGAAGTGGCCCATCGGGATCGTGAAGTATCCGACCGCCAGGGCAACCGCGCCCGCGACGGCGAGCAGCCGCAGCCACCCCCCGCCTGCGCCGCGCTCCGGTGATTCCATACGACTCCTGCCTCGACGAGGCGGCCAGCAGGCCGCGATTTCCGGTCCGGAACCTTCCCGATCGTCCTGACGGAACATCGTCTCTTGCACTGTTCGGGAGCCGTGGGTAACTGGTCGGCCTGCGTGTCGCCCTCGGCCTTCCATACGGTGATCCGAACATTCCCGCCACGAATCAGCGAGGACGCACGCCTACCACCGGTGTGACGAGACCACACATGGCCAGCCGATCACCGGAAGCACCCGCCACCGGTGACCTCGCAACGGCCGGCAGTCCCACCGTCCCCTGCCCGGCGCCGCTCACGAACTGCCCCGCCAACCGCACCGGCGGCGAAGCCGACCCGACCTTCCGGCCCGGCGCGTGGCTGCGCAAGCAGGACAAGGCACCGCCGACGGGAAGCTGACGCTCCAGCAGACCGCCCTGCTGGACGCGCTGTCCACCGTTCAGACCGAGCAGCAGGTGCAGGAGCAGCACCAGGGCACGGTCACCTGGTCCGCCGACTGGATGTGCGGCGCGTGCGGTGACGGGGGAGACGCGCAGTTCGAGGACGGCACCAGCGTGGACGCCGACCACGACTGCGACAGGGGCGATGGGCCCGAGATCGGCTGGGAGGGCCGGGCCGAGTGTTCCGCCTGCGGCTGGGCTACCGGGACCGACTTCCCCGAGGGCGAGTACATCGAGTCCAACCACCACTGCGCCACCGATCAGTAGCAGCACCACCCACAGGGGCGACCCGGCCTACGTGGCCGCCCCTCGCCCTCTCCCCGCTGACCCGGAAGGCATTACCCGCGATGACCGGCACCACCTGATCCGACTCTGCCGCCGCGCCCGCCCTCTGGAGCTGCTCCCGCCTGCGGCCGGCCGCTGCCCGCCCACCGGGACCTGGGCCGGGCGATCCTCGACTCGGCGCTGGTGCGCGGCCCGATCTGGTTGCGCTGGTCGGGCCACGACGGCATCCGCACCCGCCACCACGACGCCGACCCGGCGCGCGGCTGGGTGGGGAAGGACATCGACGGCCTGGCCGGTTGGGTGGGGGTCTGTCTGGCCGTCTTCGGGCCCGTGCCGCTTTGGGCATCAGCAGGGCACCACCACACTGGTGCTGATGGGGGCGGTGTACCAGCCGTCTGCGGAGACGGAGAAGGTCGCGGTGACGGTCGAGCCGCACGGGACGGTGCCGCCGTAGCCGGCGATCTCCAGCGTGGTGGCCCGGAAGAGCAGGGACTGCTGCACGGTGGCGAGCGATTCGCCGCCCTCGATGTCGGTGGTCAGGACCGCGTCGACCAGCTTCGTCCGCAGGGGCGGGCTGCCGGGGCTCGGCGGGCCGGCCAGGCCGATCCGGCCGGTGAACTGGACGCCGTCCTCGGTGACCGTGTAGCAGAGCTTGGTCCAGAGGCCGGACTGGAGGCCGGAGGCGTCGCAGACCTCCGTGGTGGTAGCGGTGGCGGCGGTACCGGCAGCGACGGCCGGAGTCGCGCCGGCGAATGCGAGTGCGAGGGCACCCGTAGCGGCGGCCGTCGTCAGCATCTTGCGAGTCATGAGGTGCCTTCTCCTGTGTGCAGGGCCTCTGGTCCGTCCAGAAGCACTGGTATGTGATATTGCACTACCTCTCTGTAGTCAAGGCATCGCTCATCTGAATGGAGTGAGTCCGGCTGGCGTGGACTCGGTACGTGGAATCCGGACGTTTGGATCGCCCGTGAGCTGTGAAGGACCTCCTGCACCCGCTTCCGGGTGCGGCCGCCCCCACCCGACGCCGGAGACGAGAGCGCCCTCGCCCACGCGGCGCTCGTCTACCAGGAGTGGCAGCGCATCCGCGATGAGGCGGCGACCACCGGCCGCGAGACCTACGACCAGGACCACGATCTCGGCCTGCGTCGCGCCCAGACGGCCGCCCGCCACCGCCAGGACGTCGCCGACTGCGTGCGCGAGGCCACCCAGGAGGCTCGGCTGCGGACCGACGCCGCGCACCGCCAGCTCGCCGGAGCGCCGGCCGGCGTCGGCCGGATGGAAGACGTGCGGCGCAGGCAGGCCCGCCAGGCGCTGCTGGAGGCGATCGCCCGGCACCACCACCACGGCGGGCCGCGCCGGGAGCGGCCCGCCCGCCGTCCCTGGTGACCCGGGGGCGGGCCCCGCGGTCCGTGATGGTCTCGCCGGGTGGCGGGTGGGGATCTGACGGGTGCGCAGTGGGATCGGCTGAATCCGGTGTTGCCCGGCGGTGATCGGAGTAGCGTCACCCGTATGAAGCCTCTCCTAACCGGGCTCGCGGCAGTGCTGCGGGCGGTGTCAGCGAAGTTCCGCCGGCCTACTCCCGACTACCTCCAGTTCGAAGCCGACCGTCGGCAGAGGATCGAGCGCGGGCGCGCCGTGGCCAGTCACCGCTCCGTCCCCCAGTACGTAGGCGGCTCTCTCTCCAGCAGAAGGCAGTGAAGCGCTGAGGGCCCCCGAAGATCGGGGGCCCTCAGCTTTGTCCTACCTTGTCAAAAGTCCCGAAGAAACTCCCTCGGCCACTGATGGTTAAAGCTGTGTGAGTTCCAGGTTTTCGAGTGAGGCTTGGATGAGCACCGACCTGCTGAGTTCGTGAGTGCGGCGGGAAGTTCGGCTCGCCGTTGGCGTGCTGTTCTCGGCCGGTCGGCCGACCGTCGCCGACGGACGCCGACCTGTCATCACCTGCCAACCTCGTGGGCGCGCGGGAATCACGTGAGTATCCCGAGAACCCCACCGGCTATGGCACCGCCCACTCGATGCCGTGTTCGGCGAGCTGCGCGAGCTGGTCCCCGGTGAGCTTCCCCCTGCGGGCCTTGGCGTTGTTCAAGAACGCCCCCAGGGCAACTTCCACCACGGCCTGGTCCTCCCCGTCGGCACCGTCCACCCTCTGCCGGTGTGGGCTGCTCCACCTCGGCGGCCAGTTCCGGGCTGATTTCCTCCAGCAGCTCCCGGGCCTCCTGGCGCAGTTGCGGGGTCTGCTCGGCCAGGCGGCGCTGACGCAGGGCGGCCTGGCGGCAAGCCTGGCCACAGTAGAGGGCGGGCCGGCCTGTGCGGGCCGGTCCGGGAAGTGGGCGCCCGCAGCGGGGGCCTGTGCACGCCGGGGCCATCTGATCCGTCACTGTCACACCGTGACGGAACCGATGGGTCACCACAAGCTGCCCCGCTGCAGGGGGTGTGGGTTGGCGGTGGTTCGTCGCGGCCGGGCCAGTCAGGGTCGGTTAGCTGTCATGTCAGATCGGTGGTGGAATGCGGTTTCGGTTGACAGGTAGCGCCCGCCCCGCCGGTCCTGCGGCTGCCCGGGCCTGCTGCTCCTGGTCGTCGTCGTGCTCCTCGGGGCGGCCCCGTTGGTCTGCTCGTCCGTGCTGTCCGGTCGCCTGTCCGTCCGGCGTGAGCTTGTCAAGAGTGATGGTGTGCTGACGGTCCGTCATGGGAAGATCCACGCCGGTTCGACAGAGGGTCGGGCAGTGAAGGGGACAGGCATGTCTGGAATCGAAGCAACGCCCGAGGTAGTCGACCTGAGAGCGGTCCCGGCGCAGGTCACCGTGACTGAGTCGCCGACCGTCGCGGTAGCCCGTGAACGGCTCGTCGAAGCCATCGGCCGTGAGGCTGCGTTCCTTGCCGACCAGCGAGCCGGACAGGCGTCCGGGGGCCTTGAAGCCCTCGCTCGTGCCTTCGCTCTGGTGACGGCTGGACCCATCGCCACCACGGCTGCGGCCACGGCGACGCCGGCCATCACGACGCGAGGTCTGCGGCCCGTGGACCAGAACGAGATCGGGCAGCGCGAAACGGTCGAGATCAACCAGCGGTAACCAGCGCATACCTGCCACCGCCCCGGTACGGCCTCTCAGGGCCCGTGCCGGGGCGCCTGGCCTGGCGGTCGGGGTGGACGACCCGGCCGGGGAGCCGTACCGGGTCGTCGGTCTGCCCTTCCGTGCTGTCCGGTCGTCTGCTCCGCTCGCCGGACCGGCCGGGTGGAGCGCACCGTACGCGGCCAGGCGCTACCCGCAGGTCCTAGTAGCGGGTGAGGCTGATGGGCTTGCAGTCGGGGGTGGCGCAGGCGATGTCGTTCTGGTCTTCGGGGAGCAGGCGGCTGGTGATGCGCTTGGTGGCGGGGCGTGCCTCGTACTCGGCGAGGATGTTGCCGTTGCCGTCCACGGCGACGATGACGGAGGGGACGATGGTTCCGCCGGTGACGACGAGCTGGGGCCTGGCTCCGCGGTAGCGGACGCTGAAGACGCCCCAGTCTTCCTTCTGGACGTCGGCCGGCGCGACTTCGGTCAGGCCGCTGTCGCCGGCGCCCTGGGGGTGGAGCTCGGTGACCTGGATCGAGCCCGGGGCGGGGGCCGCGGGGCCGTCCCCGCTTCCCGGGATCGCGCCGAGGTCGATCACTTCGGGTGTGTCGGACATGGTGTCTCCGATCTGTCGGGTCGGCGCGCTGCCTTCCTGGTCAGAGCGTTGCAGGAAAGATCGGCGCCGCGTGGGCACTCTGGAGAAACGGCCGGTATCCGACCCCGTCCCGCCGCTCGGCCGGCCCGGCCCCGTCCGTGCTGCCGTCCCTGGGCTGGGTGGTTCCGTCACACACCGGGTATGACGGAACTGCGGGGGCTGTCCGGCTCCGGTTCCGTGCTGTGACCTCACGGCATCCAGAGCGCCCGATTTGCTTTCTGGTAGACCAATCCGGGCTGCTGCGCGGTCCCTGTCCGGCCGCCCGGAGCACCGTCGGGGAACCTGCGGTTCGGTGACTGCGGGTGGTCGTCCTCCCGACGGTCGGGGCTGTGCCGGGGCGGCCGGGGCCGGGGGCTGCTTGGGGTGCTCCCACGAATTGACGGATGGTCGGGTATGCCTTCCGTTTCTGCTTTGGTTTTCCTTTCGGATTCGGCCGCTATTGCCGTCGGTTGAGGCCGGGTTGGTGGTGGCGGGATTTTCTGCGGGGATTGTGCGGAGGTGGTTTCGGCGCCCGGGGTCCGGTGGTGGTGGGCCGGCGTTCCCGGCTCGCTGCCGTCCAGGGTGACCGCCGGAGAGGCTGTGCGGGACGCTGTCCAGGGCCTTGAGGTCCCGGAAGCCGCCCCGGAAAATCACGGTCTGCTCGGTGACCACTGCGGCACAATCCCAGGATGATCGGCAACCGGATCACCCATCGCACGGCGGACGGCGTCCGCATACCCGGAACCTGGCGGCACGCCTTCATCCGTAACGGCGGCCGCTACTTCCTCACCGACCTCTTCATCTACGCCGACGGACTCATCGACTGCTGGGGCCTGGTCACCGTCGAGGAGTTCGAGGAGAAGCTACGCACCGGCTGGGTGGCCACCAGCTTTCCGGAGGGGGGCGAGGCCTCCGCCCACGAGCTGGCGGACTGGAAGTTCAGCGAGCCGGAGAGCTGGCTCACGTCCGAGCTGCTGGTCGCCGAAGTCCGCGACACCATCGACCAGCTGAACGGGCGGCCCGACTCGACCGGCCGCTGTCTGGCCGCCGTCGACGTCTTCCTCGCCGACCGGACCGAGGAGAACCGGGCCGCGGCGCGCGCCGCGTTCCTGGCCGTCCCGGAGTCGCAGCGCCGCTACGCGCTGGGCGACATGGATAGCAAGGACTGGCCGCTGCGGGTACTGGTGGCAGGGCCCGGCAGCCGGACCTACCTGTCGTTCGACGGAACGGTCACGCAGGAGGGCTACGACAGCGCCCTCGCGTACTTCGAGGAGCGGGCCCGCTGGAGGGCAGAGCGGTCCACGCGCGTCCCAGCGGACGGACCGGCGGCTCCGCACGCCCCGGCGGTCAAGCTCTACCACTCGTATCCGAACAAGCCGGTGGCCGACCCCGGGAAGCTCGGCCTGCGCAACGACTACCCCGCCCCGATCATCGTCGGGCGGGTCAGCTACCCCTCCGTCGCCCACGCCTACTGGGCCATGTCGGTCGCTCAGCCAGAGATCAGCGCCGCGATCACGACGGCGGACACCTCCGCCGCAGCACGCACCCTCGCGGCCGGCACACCGCGCCGCGAAGGCTGGGAGCACGCCCGCACCGCCGTCATGACCAGCCTGCTGCGCGCCAAGTACGACCAGCACCCTGAGCTGGCCGAGATCCTGCTGGAGACAGACGACGCCACCGTGATCTACGACGACATGGACTCTGACTTCTGGGGCGACAACGCCGGCCAGGGCCGCAACTGGACGGGCCGTCTCCTCGAACTGGTCCGCTCCGAACTGCATGCACGGCGAGCCGGGATATCCGGCCTGTGACCGGACCGGGCGCCTGACCCCCACCGGGCCGGTCAAACTTCGGTGAGACTGGTCAGCGGGATGCCTGTCCTCTGACAGGTGATCTTGACCGATTGCCAAGTGATCGTGACCGGTGAGTGGGCGAAGGAGACCCGCAGGTGGCTCAGGAACGTTGGGGGTGATGGCGCTCGTTGAAAATCCCCACCGCGTACTCGGGCGTTGGCCAGACCTGCTCACTTTGGTTCCCCACCTGTGGTGAGGGGTGGCATGGCCGCCCTGGGCCCGCCCGACGCCTTGGGACCTAAGCTGACCGATCGCAGCGCCCTATCAACGATCCAAGGGCAGAAAAGACGGAGGGACGATGTCCCCGACCGAAAACGGGTGAACGCCTCCACCGGGGCCGATAACTTCGAGGATGAATTCCGGCACGGTCATGTCGAACCTGTGCCAACCGGCAAAGTCTTCCTCCAATGCGAGGATCGGCCATGAGTCCGGGTCTTCAGAGCTGGGGAGCCAGAAAAACGTGTCGGCCTGGCAGGTCCGACCCCATGCCACCAGCCCTCCATCCGCGGGACGCGGCAGGTATGGGCGCATGAGGTCGGCACTGATGGTGGGCTCCGACCAGAGAGCCACCTCGCGCACGAGGGACTCGCTCACGTGCTCGTCTCCCGGACCGGAGACGAACAGATACTGACTGAACTCGCCGGGCCCGAATACCTCCGCAATCTCCTTGAATGATTCGGGAATTCTCAGGCCCAAGCTCTCCTCGGTCGGCGCCCAGTCGATATCCGCCGTTCCGGCGCGATTCCATCCCACCAGGCTGGCTATTTCCCTCACCAAAGATGAACTCACTACTATCTCCTCAATTAAGCATTTGAGCACCAAAGCGTGTTGCTCTCCGACTGCAGGCTTGGGAGAACATATCGGAAGGTTGTGCGAGGAGTGTGGCCGGAGCCGTGCCTCCGCGCTCTCTGCTCGGTGCTCCGGCCAAACCTGCTCAGCTGATCTCCCCGCCCTTCGGGTGATGTTGCCCGGCGTGTCCGGTTGGTTCGTGTCCGGCCGGAAAGTCTGCGTTCGCAACGACTTCGGCCTGTTCGGGGGCCCTGGTGCTGACGCGGGAGGAAGACGTGGACGCTCACGCGCTGCGTCGGCAGGGCTGGTCCATCTCGGCTATCGCCCGGCACCTGGGCCGTGACCGCAAGACGATCCGGGCTTACCTGAACGGCGAACGCGTGCCCGAGCACCGGCGCCAAGCCCCGGACGCGTTCGTGCCGTTCATGGACTACTGCCGCCAACGGCTCGCGGACGACCCGCACCTGTGGGCGTCGGCCCTGTTCGACGAGATCACGGAGCTCGGCTACCCGGGCGCCTACTCGACGTTCACCCGGGCCCTTCGCCGCCACCAGGTCCGCCCGCACTGCGAGCCCTGCAAGGCGTCGACCGGCCGGGACGTCGCGGTGATCGCGCACCCGCCGGGCGAGGAGATCCAGTTCGACTGGCTGGAGCTGCCCGACCCGCCGGCCGGTTGGGGCGGCGGCGCGCACGCCCACCTGCTGGTCGGCGCGCTCGCGCACTCGGGCCGCTGGCGGGCGGTGCTGGCGGAAGCGGAGGACTTTTCGCACCTGGTGCAGGCCCTGGACCAGGTGGTGCGCAAGCTCGACGGCACCGCCCGGCGCTGGCGCTTCGACCGGATGGCGACCGTCTGTCACCCGCCGAGCGGCCGGGTCCTGCCGGCCTTTGCCGCGGTCGCGAAGTACTACGGCGTCGGCGTCGACATCTGTCCGCCGCGGCGCGGCAACCGCAAGGGCGTGGTGGAGAAGGCCAACCACTCGGCGGCGCAACGCTGGTGGCGCACGGTCCCCGACGGTCTGAGCGTCGATCAGGAGTCGGTTACGCCTGCCCCCGTGCTCCCGCGTCCCGGCCCCGGGCCCGGGCCCGTGCCCAGACTCGGTGCTCGGGTTCCTCGACCCCGGGGCCGGTGCGGCCGCGCCCGGTGGGGCCCGCCGTCGGGCCGCTGCGCCTGGTGGAGCCCGTCCCTGGACCGCGGGTGCCGCTGCGCCTGGCGGTCGGCGGCAGGCTGGGACGGTGCTGTCCCACCGATGTCTCACCCTGCCGGTTATGTCCGTTTCGCTAGGACGGTCTCAGGCCATATCCCCAGGTAGGAGCGTTTTCGGCCCTGGCCTGAGACGGGGCTGGGACACGGCCTCGCGGCGGTCCGTTGTCCCGTCTCAACGAACTTTGACGAGTTTCAGCGAAGTTTGACTGACCGGGATTTGTCGCAACGAAGCTGGACCACCGGTTCAGGGAATCGGGGGTGGGGAAACCGGGTGACGGTGGGTCAGGGCGGGTTCTAGCCTCGGCGCATGACATCGCTGTTGGACGGGTTGGACGACGTGCAGTGGGTGCGGGTGCGCGAGACGTGGGGGCTCACCGGCTTGCGGTCACTTATCCCTGGACTGCTCAGGCGGTTGGAGAGCGCCGGGCCGGTCGAGGCGTGGTCCGTCTACTCGGACCTTGAGGGAGTTCTCATTCATGGGCACTCCGGCGGATACTTCTGGACCGCGGAGTACGTTGTCCCTTTTCTCAATCGGCTCTGCGGCTCGCCGAACGGCCACGTGGTGGCCGTCGCTGTCGATTTGCTGTCGATGATCGCGTGCGCGCAGCCGTACATCGACGAGATCGAGGAGGGCAACTGGGGCATGTTGGAACGGATCCAGACCACGCTGCTACACGAACGGCCCCTCTACCTCAGCCTGTTGGCGCATCCGGAACCGAAGGTGCGCAGCGAGGCGGCCGACTTGCTGTCTGTCATCGACTCGGGTGAGCAGCGGCGTATGGGCGCGCTGGAGCCGGAGTGTTTGGCGCGGCCGTGCCGGTGTCACGATCGGTGACCCGCCGCTGGTGGCGCCCGGCAAGCACCGACTTCGGTCGCTGGGTCTGGAAAGGCGGGGCAGGGCGCTGACAGGACGTGGCCTGCTCGGCGAATCCGCCCCTGCCACTGGAGCCGGTCAAACTTCCCTGAGACGCCGTCAAAGTTCGATGAGACGGGACAGCCGCCGCCCGGTGCCGGTGCCGGTGCCGAGCTGCTGCTGCCGGGCCGTCAGGCCAGGCTCGGCGTACCGGTGCTGCCGGTCCGTCAGGCGCCCCTCCGCTCCGGGGGGCCCACGTTATCTGGGGTTGTCAGCCTGATCTCGCAGGTCAGCGCAGAATCAGACGTTCTGTCATGTGAGGCACGTTCAGGTCTCGCGTCGGCTGAAGAACATCGGCCTCCGGCCGATTCGGCGGTACCGCGCCCGCTTCGCTCCATCGAGGTC
The DNA here is from genome assembly GCF_054049135.1 of Kitasatospora sp. P5_F3. NCBI lineage: Bacteria > Bacillati > Actinomycetota > Actinomycetes > Kitasatosporales > Streptomycetaceae > Kitasatospora > Kitasatospora sp. P5_F3. Next base: position 13,991 of record NZ_JBFUMY010000087.1, read on the forward strand.
GCCGTCACAGTCTTCTTCGCTCATGTGCGGGCGGGGCTGACGGCATCCTGCGCGGGTGCAGGCCCCTGGGGTGAGGACCTGCACCGGGCACCGGGGAGGTGGGTGTCAGTCTCCGCTGCTGTCCCCTTCGGTGGTCCAGGTGAAGACGACGGCGCCGGGGTGGCCATTGGTCCCGGGGTGGCCGCTGGCACTCTCAGACCCGACGCCGCCGGTGCCACCGCTGGAACAGTCGCCGTGGGCCGTTCCGGCGTTGTTGTCGAAGCAGCCGCCCTTCCCGCCCCCGCCACCGAAGCCTCCGCGTCCACCAGCGCCGCCACTGGCCCCGGCCCCGTAGGAAGCGGTCCCGGAGGCTGAGGCGGCGCCTTGGCCCGGCTCGCCACCGTCGCCGACATTGCCGAAGGCCCCACCATCGGACCGGCCGTTGCTGATCTTGGCGCCGGACTCTCCGGCCCCTCCGGCGTTGCCGACCGCGCCCCTCCCCCCTGCCGTGCCCTGGTTCCCCGTGGTCTCGGTGGGGCTTCCGGTGCACACTCCCTGCTGGGCGTTCGTAAAGTTGCCGCCTCCACCGCCCGCACCCTCGGATCCGGAGGTCCCACCGCGCCCTCCACCCCCGGGTGAGGCGCTGTAGCCGCCGTCGTAGCCACCGCCACCCGCAATACCCTGCCCGCCGCCCTCGCCCTGCGCGCCGCCGCCACCGCCGGCGGCCATCAGCATCTGCGCCCACACCGAGTCGCGGACAATCGTGGACCCGCCGCTGCCGCCTGCGCCTCCTCCCGCTCCGGTCTTGCCGTCGCTTCCGTCGCCGCCGTTACCAGGGAGCAGGTTCCTGTCGGTGCCGCCCTCGCCCCAGCGGCCACCTTCCGCCTTGCCGCCCACCTCGCCCGGGCTACCGCCGCCGCCCACACGGAACGCGAAGGACTGCGGCATGCCGAAGCGTGTGTCCAGCGTGCAGCTGATGAACGCGCCCGCACCGCCGCCACCCCCGGCTCCGCCGCCCCCGCCGCCACCGGCACCGCCGCCGCCCCCGCCGGCACTCCCGTTGAACGAGCGTCCCCCGGCGCCGCCTCCGCCACCGCCACCACCGCCCCCGCCAGCGCCACCACTGCCTCCGGCGCCCCCGCCGCCCCACACCGACACCGTCAGCGTCACCGCACCGAACGGCACCGCCCACTCGTGCTCGCCGGGCGTCTCGAACACCACCTGGTGCTGCTCCCCAGCTGCCCGCGCCGGAGTGGCCAGCCCCACCGGGAGCAGTGCACCGGTCACGGTCAGGGCCACCGCCGCGGCCCGCACGGACCGGAGCGCGTGGCGCCCCGCAAGGCCCAGTCGACGTGGGTCGGCGGTTGTGGGCTCGGGTGACGACGTATGTGGTGAAAGCCTCCGGAACATGCTTCTCCTTCAGTCGGAATGCCCTCCCGAAGGTAACCGTGCGTGACTGTCCCATCGCGCTGCACTCGCCGTGGAACACCGGACAGGTGCTGCCCGGTCAGAACCCCTGGGAGGCGGTCCTCCAGCCGCCCCTCTGCGGGATCGGCCAGCAGCACCCGACAGCAACAGTTCATTGGCGGCTCACCCCCGCCGGAAGTGGCCCTTCTTGACGCTGCGCCAGGAACACGGGCTGGCTGCCGACCGAAACGCTTGGCGTGCCAGCGGTGCCGCATGTGCCTCACGAACCCAGATATCAGTAGGGCACTTGGGCCTCCTGGCACTGTCCCTCACGTGCCTGAACCCTCCTGGCGACCCCAGATATCGCAGGCCACCGCCACCGCCCTGCCACCGGCCCGCCCGCCACCGCCCCGGTGCTGCAGGCACCCGGACCCCGCCACCGCGCCGGTCACCGGCCCGCTGCCGGGCCGCCAGGCCCCGGCCCCCGGCCACCACCGGTCCGGCCGCCAGGCCGGCACCCCCAGCGGCCGCAGGCCGCCCGCACTGGGAACCAGGAGGAGCTGGAGGACCGGGTGGTGGCGCCCGGCGGCCGTTCCGGCCCGCCGATGCTGGGCTGTTGCCGGCCCTCGCCGGTCCGGGCTGCCCGCCGCTGCGCCTGGCCGCCGCCAGGGCATCCCCGCCGGGCCGTCGGGCGCTGCGCTTGGCCGTGGCCCGGGGTGGTGTGCTCCTCGCCCCGTGTCGGGCCCGCGCATTCACCTCTGACGGCCCGCCGCCGTGCGAATCCCGGAGCACTCCGAATTCCACTGTCCGGGCTGCTCTCCAGGGCCGTGCTGTGCCCGTCCGCAGTTCACTTCGGCGGCCTGGGGATTCGCGGTGCGAAGCAGTGGCCGGTGATACTCTTCCCGGCGTTGGTCATTCCGCTTGCCGGGCACGCTCCGGTGATCTCCGGAGTGCAGCAGGATTCCGCCGACCTGGCTTCCCGGATTCCCTGCCGGAATGGCTCTGACTTATCCGCTCGATTCCCTGGCCCGTTTTACGGTCCGACCCGGCCGGGTTCGGCTTCCGGTCACGGTCCCGTTGCTGCCGCAGTCAATGCAGGAATAACGGTTGCTTTCGTGGCTGGATTGGTTCAGGTGTTCCGGTTGATTCCCGTTCATGTTTCGCTGTCTGTTCGGGTCGTGTCCGGCATCGGGCCGCTGTATCGGTCTTTCCGGGGTGCTTTACGTGGGTTAAAGGCTGCTCGGAAGAGGTCGTAGGTGACCGAGCGCTCCCACGTGTGTTGTGTGCCCTGTTCCTCGCACGTCAGGTGCAGGATGACGGTCGCTCCGTCGCGGTAGCCCAGTTCCAGTGGGGCGTTGACCAGGTGGTCGGTGCCGGTGGCTGTCGGTCCCAGCACGGCGTAGGCCACTTCCCGCGGCTGCCGGTGTTGCGTCTGCAGCAGGACGGTCACACTCACTTGGCCAAGGGCTGCGCCAGAGGTCTGGCGGAGGTCGAGCATTGCTTCAGAGGGGGTAGGGCCGTAGCTGTCCTTGATCTGTGCGTAGGTGACGGTGAACTCTGGACCACGGGCTTCGTACAGCTCGGCGTCACGAAGTTCGATCTGCTGCCGGGCAAGCGCCAGCTGCTGCTCCGCCGCTTCTGCCTGCCGGACGGCCCCCCGTGCTGCGCCTCTGGCTTGTGCTGCCTGCCAGGCGGCGAGCGCCGTGCCGGCCAGCCCGATACCGGCTGCGGCCAGAGCGACAATCAACTCGGCGTCCACGGTTCCCCTTGCTGTTGGTTCGGATCCGAGCCGCAGGAGCCTTTCCAGGGTGGCTGTCGCTCACACCGCTGCCCTGCCCCGCCGCTCCAGCCGGCAGCCCCGGCCCGGGCACCGCCAGCACGCCGCCCCCGATCCCGGCCCTGGGGAGGACGTCCTGCTGCCGCTCCCGGG
>NZ_JBFUMY010000088.1:0-18441 GCF_054049135.1 Kitasatospora sp. P5_F3
GGGCGAAGCCGTGCGGGCCGCAGAGTCCGAGGCGGTCGGCAGCGGTGTCCGCCTGTGCCGCCCAGCGCTCGGCCGCCGCGACATCGCCGGTGGCCAGCGCGGCCGCCGACAGCATGGCGTACCAGAGCGGATGGAAGGTCACCTGGGCGAGCGGCAGCTCCGGGCCGCCCCCGGCCTCCAGCAGGACCCGGGCGCAGCGTTCGGGCTGACCGGCCGTCAGCAGGGTCTGTGCGTGAATGGCCACCGCGCTCCGGCTCCACCAGCCGCCGCCCGGTGCCGACCGGACGGCCCGCTCGGCGAGGGCCAGGGCCGCTCCGTCGGCGGCGGGGCGGCGGTTCGGGTCCATCGCTGCCGCGCGGAGGGCCATCGCCAGGGCCCCGAGCTCACGGCTGCCGATCTCACGGGCCGCCTGCTCGGCCTCCGCGGCGGTCCGCTCGGCCCGTCGTAACTCGCCCGTCCAGAACTGCCGGAAGCCGATGCCGAGCAGCAGGTGCGGCACCACGTGGTCCTGGCCGTTCCGGCGGGTCAGGCGCAGACCGCGCTCGTGGTGGCGGGCCGCGTCGGCGTACTGCTCGGCGAGCAGCTCGCCCCAGCCCAGTTGGGCGAGTGCCTCCGGCTGACAGGCGAGGTCGGCGTCGGGGAGGCGGTCGGCCAGCGCGGCGCAGGCGGCCAGCGTGCGGCGCGCCCGGTCGACCCGGCCGAGGTAGATGCTGCCGAGTCCGCGTACGGCGAGGGCCGTCGCCTCGGCCGGCGGGTCGCCGAGCTCGCGGGCCGTCCGCACCGCCTGTTCGACGAACCGGTCGGCGTCCGCGAAGCCCCCGGTGAGCAGGGCCACGATGCCGTACTCGGTCATCAGGGCGACCGCCTGGGGCGAGGGCCGGCCCTCGATCCTGGGCAGCTCGCCCCGCAGCAGGGCCTCGGCCTGGGAGTAGTGGCCGAGCATGCGTTCCGTGCGGGCGCACAGCGTCGCGGTCTCGATCCGCCGGTCCAGCGGGTCGGTCGGTACCCGTGCCAGCACCTCGTGCAGCAGGTCGCGGCTCTCCGACAGCCGCCCCGACGTGGCCAGGGCGTGGGTGCGCGCGAGCTCGAGCCGGAGTCGGCGGTCGTGTTCGGCGGGGGTGTCGGGGATGGCCTGCAGGGCGACGCCGAGCCAGCGTGCGGCGTCGCCCGGGGCGGTGCGCAGTGCGGCCTCGGCCGCCTCCTCCAGGATCCGGACGACCTGCGGGTCGGCGTCGACCAGGCACCGTTCGGCGTGCCGGGCCCGCTCCACCGCGGGGGCGCCGCTGCGGGTCAGCCGGGCGAGCGCGCGGCGGTGTGCCCCGACCCGCCAGACCGGGTCGGCGTGCTGGTAGACCAGTCGGCGCAGGACCGGGTGACGGAACGTCAGCTGGGGCGTGCCGGCGACCGGGCGCAGGATGTCGCGCCGGATCAGGGTGGTGGCCGCGTGGTGGGCCCGCTCGGTACCGAGTTCGGCGACCTCCGCCAGCGCCTCGACCAGGAAGCACTCGCCGAGCACGGCGGCGGCGGCGGTGAGCAGCCGGCCGTCGTCGGGCACCAGCGCGAGCTCGCCGAGCAGCACCGCCGCCGGGCCTGCCGCTTCGCCGCCGCCCGCGAGGTCGGCGAGGGCGAGCAGGAGGAGCGGGTTGCCGCCGCTCTCCCGGTGGATCTCGTCCCAGCGGTGCGGCCGGCTGTCGGCCTGTCCGTTCGACTGCCCGGCACCGACCGCCAGACAGGCGAGGGTGGCGGACTCGGCGGCGGACAGCGGTCCGACCTCGACCCGCTCGGCGCCGGCCGGCGCGGGCCGGTCGGCCCAGAGCTCGTTCGCCGGGCCGTTGCCGAGCAACGGTTGCAGGGTCGGTGCCTGCTCGGCCCAGCGGCCGAGCAGCGAACGCACCCGCTGATGGATCCGCACCCGCTCGGCGCCGGCCGGCGCGGGCCGGTCGGCCCAGAGCTCGTTCGCCGGGCCGTTGCCGAGCAACGGTTGGAGCGAGTCGGTCAGGCCGGGTGGCAGCAGCAGTCCGGCGGCCTCGGTACGGAACCGGTCGCCCAGCGCATCCTGGTAGACACCTAACCCCAGCCCGGTCTCGGCTTCGGTCGCCCGGCCCTTCAGGACCTGGACGCCGCGCGAACGGGCGTCGGCCGACAGCTCCAGGAGCAGGAGGGTCTTGCCGATGCCCGGCTCACCGGCGATCTCCAGGACTCCGCCGGAACCGCCGAGCAGCTGCGTGACCGCGCGTTCCAGCCGTCCGAGTTCGACAGCCCGGCCGACCAGCTTGGCCGACCGCTCCGAACAACCATCCGGTACGTCCACAGGCCCCGCCCCACCTCGCAACAGCGCCGGTCCCGCAGAGCTCCCCCGGCCGTCGGGAGCACCCCCGATCAGCGCCCACCATAGGTGACTGATCATCAGTACGTAAGGGAGTAGGTAGTTCTGCGGATGTCAGGTGAATCTTCTCGCCCATAGATTCGTCGGATCGCCGCTACCACCACCACAGGGACGGCGACTGCAGAGCTTGTTCACCTCTCTCATCCAGGAGCAAGTCTTTGACGCACATCCGCGCGGCAGCAGCGGACATGGCAGCGACTGCATTCGCTCCCAGCACCTGCCAGTGCCCAACCCCCCACGGCCCCAAGCCTCTTGGCGCCGCCCCTGTTGACCCGGCCCCTCGTGACCCAGCCCTTCGTGACCCAGCCCTTCGTGATCCCGCCCCCGGCCAGGGCCGGTCGGGCCACCAGCAGACCCCCCTGMCCCCCGCCACCGCCCGGGCGGCCGCCCGGTGGCCGGCCCCGGCCGAATCGGCACTCCCGGGAATCCACGCTCTGCTCGCCAGTGAGAGCAACTACTGGCGGTCGGTGCTCGACCTGGCGGCGGGCCGACTGGACGCCCTGCTGACGATGCAGAACCAGGTCTCCGCCACCTTCGACGGACCGGCCACCGAGCGCACCGTGGACACCGGGTCGCTCTCGAAACTGCTGCACGCACTGGCCATCGACTGCCGATCCGACGTGGGCTGGATCCGGCCCGGCGGTCAACGGCCGTCCATGTTCGCACCGTTCCTCGGCCGAGGGCTGGCCGAGTTATCCGGCGGAGTGCGGGTACGGGCCCTACTGGACTCGGCGACCGACGCGACCCGCGCCGCGCAGCTGCTGGCGGCCCGCCCGAGGACCGGGGAGTCCGACGTACGCAGCAGCCCCGACCTCCCTCAGGAACTCCTGCTGGTCGACGACCGGATCGCCCTGGTCCCGCAGGCCCTGCCGGGAGGCGAACCGGTCGTCACGATCCTCCGCGAACCGGCCGCCATCCGGCTCGCCCGACTCCTCTTCGACACCGCCTGGTCCACCGCGGCACCCGCTCAGCGGCCCACCCCGCACGCGGAGTCCGTCGAGACCGTCGGGTCCGTCGAGGAACCCGCCGACGACTCCTCGGGCGACCCGGACAGCCTGGCCGACGACCCGCTGAAACTCCAGATCCTGCAACTGCTGGCAGCCGGCGCCAAGGACGAGACGATCGCCCGCCGCACCGGCATCTCGCTACGCACCTGTCGACGGCACGTCGCCGCAATCCTGCTCGCGCTCAACGCCGACAGCCGGTTCCAGGCCGGAGCCAACGCGTTCCGCCTCGACCTGATCAGCCCTTCACCGCAGCTCTGACCCGACCCGCGCGGCGCACGGACCGGACGTGTCCGTGCGCCTGCGGGGTGTCGAAGCGGTGCATGTCCCTCCTACGGCAGCCAGCGCCGAACCAACTCACGGTCTGTGGTTGCGTCTTCGACCCACCAGAGCTTCAGCGCCTTGTCCCACTGTGCCCGAACCAGGCGCTTCGCCTCATCCTTCTGCTCGAACGGCACCTTGAGGTACAGACGTCCTGCCACCACGTCCCCCGCGGCGATCCCAGCACTGCCAGGAGGTCCGACCGGCTTGGGCGGCGCTACTGCCGGGTGGGTCGTCAAGGAGTCGCTCACGGCCGCAATGCCCGCTCGGACGCGCGGGTCGTCCTGTCCGGGGCGCTCCCAACGCTTCTCATCCCCCGGCTGAGCCCGATCCACGATCCGCTGCACCCGCTGACACGAGAGCGGGTCAGTGATTCGCATCATCAGATCTGTTGGCCCGACCTTGGCCAGGAGATTCAGCGAACCGTGCCACAGGACCGTGTCATCGATGATGAGAACCTTCTCGTGCATGCGCTCCCGCTGCACCACCGTGATACCGGCCTGCCCGAGCTGGCCGACGAGCCAAGTCCCCCGCGTGTCCTCACTGTGGTCTCGGGTGTACAGCGTCACCTTCACCCCCTCCGACGCCTTCCTCCCCAGCAGGCCGATCCACTGGTCCACCGCCCTGGCATTGAGAAAGGCGCAGTACACGTCGATGCTCTTGACCGCTCGACCCAGATCCCAGGACACCGCCCGGCCCACCTCGTCCGCCGGAAAGAATGCCGGACGGGCGAGTTCGTCCTCCTCCAGGCCGGCCAGCTCGGCCGCCTGGCGAATGGGGACCAGCTCCTCCACGGGGAGACGGACACCACGTCGCTCCAGGTGGTCCAGCATCGCCAACGCTTCGCTGTGCGGGGCCAGGTGCTGTCGTAGGTGCGCCACGTCGGCGACCACCACCAGGTGGTCCTGAGCCCGGCTCAGCGCGACGTTGAGCAGTCGGCAGGTGGTGGATGACAGGCCGGTGCCTTCGTAGAAGTACCCGGGTTTGGCGCCGGCTCCGGCGACCATGTCAATGATCACCAAAGGCCGTTGGCTGCCCTGGAACCGATGCACCGTGTCGACCAGCCCCTCGTACTCCTCGCCGAATCGATGCCGAAGGCCTGCACCCAGTCGCTGCACCTGGGCGCGATACGGGGCGATCACCGCCAGTTGCGCGACGGGCCCGCCCGGTCCACCGTCCGGCGCAGCGGCGCGCGGCGGCAGCACCCCGTCGTACTGCAGCCCACGTACCAGCTCATGGATGACTGCCTCGTGCACCGCATTGGTCTTGTGCGCGCCCTCCCCGCTGCTGACCACCCGTTGGCTGGACGTGTCGACCAGGACCAGTGGACCGGGCAGCAGGGGTGACTGCGGCAGCCTGCTGCTGTCCGTCCGCCCGGTGTGCAGAGGTGCATCCGGATACGCCACCGTGTTCACCAACTCGCAGATGGCCGGGCGCATCCGGTATTGCGTGTCCAGACCGACCAGCCGGGCGTCCTGGCGCTGGGCCGCACCGTCCGCGCCGACCAGGCCTGCGGCGTGGAATGCATCGCGAGCTGCCCACAGACGCGAATGGGGCTGCTGCTCCTTGTCGGCGTTGTCACCGGCGGCCTTGGTGACCGCAGGCAGCTGTCGGAAGTCACCGGCCACAACTACCCGCTTGCCGGCCAGGCCTGCGGCGACCCACGCGGACGGCAGGTCCACCATCCCCGCCTCATCGATCACCACGACGTCCACCTGGTCCAGAAGCTTCCGGGACTGCACCGCTCTTGCCACCGTCGTCCCGAGCACCCGGCAGCGCGCCCGCACAGCCTCCTGCAGTTGGCGCCGCTCGGCATCCAGTGCCTCGATTCGGGCCGCCAGGGCTTTCGCCTGGTCCTCCAACACCGACTGCGGCTGACATCCCGTCAACTCGGCGAGCACTCGCTGCTGTTGGCCCGTCAGATCTGCGATCTCCGCCTCGGCCCGAGCGGCTCGCGCGGCTCCATCGCGCTGGGCCTGTACTGCCTGGCCGATCACCACGCCCTGCTCGCCGAGATCCAGCTGCAGCTTCTCCAACTTCGCCCGCTTGCGGTCAGCGAACCAGCCCTCGGGCGGCTCGGCCTGCGCGATCTGGACACGCAGCCCAGCAGCCGCAGCATCAGCGATCAAGAGCTGGTGACCTGCCGCATCAGAGTCGATCGTCGCCTGTTGCCACTGCGACCTCACCTGAACCAGGCTCTGCTTCAAACGGAGGTTCTCGGCGTACAGGGCCAATGTTGCCCTGACAGCGTCCAGTTGCGGCTTGGCCACCGCCAGCTGCGCATCGATCTCGGCATTGACGCGAGCGGCGATCCGCTCCTGGTTGATCTGGTCACCGAAGCGCTGGTCCAAGCCGGGCACGACGATCTTGCCCGCGCGCTGGACCAGACCGGTATCGAATCCGGCCTCCCGCTCCAACAACTCGCAGATCCGCTCAAGGGCCTGGTCCACCGCGACGTTGGTCGGGGCCAGGAAAAGCACGCGGTGTCCCTGCCGGTAGCTACCCTCGGTGATATAGGAGACGACGTCGGTCTTCCCGGTACCGGGCGGCCCCCACAGGAACAGGATCCGACTGCCCAACGCCTGGACCACCGCTTGGCGCTGACGGTCGTTCAGCTGCAGACCGTGCCAACCGGCCACCCAGCGCTGCGGATCCGAAACCCGGCCGATCTGAGCATCCCCCTGGTTCAACAACAGGCCTGCCGATGCGACTTCGAGACGGCTTTCCGGCTGACCCACCCCCTCCAGGCGCTGCACCAGGGCGACCCAGCCGGCCGCGTCATCCTCACGCAGCTCGGCCTTGCCCCGCTCCTCGCCCAGGTCGGCGGAGGTCACAACTCGCACCGTGCCGTCAGGACTCCGGCTCACCTCGGCCGGCAGCCACGCGCTGCGGGATCCCGCCGACCGCACCACCAGAGTCCGCCCGTCAAAGGCCTCCCGCCAGGCCTTGCACCGGAATACGTACTCCCGGACATCCCCACCGCCGATCTGACGGCCACTGTGCAGGAAAACCGTATTCGCCGTACCGCTACCGTCACGCCTCGATGAGGCAATCTCCGCCCGGCACGCCCGCAGCAACTCCTCCGTCGGATACGGCCGCTCTACACCCGCCACGTGATGCCCCCTCGTCACAGCTACCGGCTGACCGCTCCGAACAAGGTTAGTACCCGGATCGGATCCCTGTTGAGTCTTGAGAGACGCCCGAGCCGGCAACTACCAACCTCGTAAAGCGCGGCCTTCTGTCGACGAAGATCGGTACGGTGGCGGCGTATACGTACCGAAAAGGGGTGGGATGCGTGAGAGCTGACACTGTCGACCTGCGACGGATCTTCGGGAAGGACGTCCGGTACACGGTGCCGTTGTTCCAGCGTCCGTACGTGTGGAACCGGGACGACAACTGGACGGCCCTCTGGGACGACATCCGCCGCACCGTCGAGCGGACCCAGAACGCCGCTGAGACCGGCGAGACCGTGGCACCGCATTTCCTTGGAGCGGTGGTCTTCGACCAGACTCCGTACCTGTCGTCGAGCCTGGAGACCCGGCAGGTCATCGACGGCCAGCAGCGGCTCACCACGCTCCAGCTCTTCCTGTACGCCGCCCGGCAGTCAGCCACTGTCCTCGGTGACGAGCGCTCGGTCCGGCTGCTCACCAAGTTCCTGGAGAACGACGAAGACCTCTTCGACAGCGGCCGGCACCCCGACCACCGCTACAAGGTCTGGCCGACCAACGCCGACCGCGCCCCCTTCCGCGCAGTCATGACCGGGCAGCCGGTCGAGAGCACGCTCGCCGAGGCGGTGCACTACTTTCAGAGCGTCATAGACAGCTGGCTGGCGGAGACCACCCAGCCGGAGGAGCGCCTCAACTCCCTCGTCCAAACGGTCCGCGAGCAGTTGCGCCTGGTCATCATCGACCTGGAGGAACACGACGACGCCCAGGTCGTGTTCGAGACACTCAACAGCCGCGGTACCCCGCTCTCCCACGCAGACCTGGTCAAGAACCTGCTCTTCCAGACCGCCGAACACGCGGGCGCTGACGTGGATCGCCTCTACAAGGCGTACTGGGCGCCCTTCGAGCAGCCCGAGTGGCGGGTCGAGCAGACCACCGGCCGTATCACCCGCAGCCGCCTCGACGTCTTCCTCACCTACTGGCTCACCATGCGCACCCGGCGAGAGTTCACGTCCACGGCACTGTTCAAGGAGTTCGACCGCTGGCTGCGGGCCACCACCTCTCCCGTCGAGGAGGTCTTCGCGGAGCTGGCCCGATATGCGGAGATCTACGACGGCCTCGACCAGCACCCGCCGCACGGCGTGGAGGGCCGATTCCTGTACCGCCTTCGGGTCATGCAGATCTCCACCCCGATGCCCCTGCTGCTCTTCCTCTACGGTCTGGGCGACGAAGTCCTCCCGCCGGCACGTCGACAGCGGACCGTACGGGCGATCGACAGCTACATCGTCCGCCGCACCATCCTGAACCTCAGCAACAGCGACTACAACCACATCTTCCGGGAACTGGTCACCGTCGGCAGCAAGCGGCCCGAACAAGCCGACGAGGCGATCGTCACGGCGCTCGACGCGATGCAGGGCAATCACCGCCGGTGGCCGACGGACGCCGAGTTCAGCACCGCGCTGGAACAGGATCCCCTCTACACCCGCCTGTACCGCCACCGTGTCCGCATCCTCCTGGAGGCGCTGGAGGACGTGCTGCGCACCGGGCACACCGAACAGCTCGTCGTCCCCGAAGGCGAACACTTCGGCGCCAAACTGACGATCGAGCACGTGATGCCACAGAGCTGGGAAGAGAACTGGCCGCTGTCAGCGGATGACCCCAGCGAGGGCAGCGACCGCCACGAACTCGTCCACACACTGGGCAACCTGACGCTCGCCACCGCGAAGCTCAACCCCACCATCGGCAACATGGGTTGGGATGACAAGAAGAAGTGGCTCAGCGAACACAGTCTGCTCCGCCTCACCAACGGCACTCTGCTGCACGCCCCACCCACCGCCACGGTCCCCGACTGGGCCGCAAGCTGGGACGAGCTGCGCATCCGCCGGCGCGGCAGCTACCTGGCGGCCCTCGCCCTGGAAATCTGGCCGTCCGCAGACCGCCTCCCGGTGGAGAGCAGCGGGCTCTCCACCGAGTAGTCCGACGCTGGTTGCCCACAGGAGGGGCAGGCTGGCGTGAGCGAGATCAGCCGGCCCGGCCGATCGGCCCCGAAGCGGAGAAGAAGAACACATGACGCAGAGCGCGCTCGACCAGTTGCTCGGCCGTGCCCGTGGCCCGATGGGGCCGGCGATCGAGCTGGACTTCGGTGTCGAGGACGGGCCGCTGGTCGAACTCGGCCGGGTGATCTCCCGGACCAACGGATTCTTCCTCTTCAACGGTGGCGTCCAGGTCTTCCGGGTGGGCGAGGAGGGCCTCGGCCCCGACATGCTGTTGTGGAACACCGACGAAGTCTGGAAGGACACCTACGCCGGCCTGGCCGATGATCTGTTCTGCTTCGGACAGGACCTCTTCGGCAACCAGTTTGCCGTTGCAGGTGGCGCCGAGGTCGTCCGCTTCGATCCGGAGACCGCTGATGTGACGTCGCTCGGCACCAGCCTCGAGGACTGGGCCGGGTGGTTGCTGGAGGACCCGGACGTCAACGGGGTCAACTCCTTCGCCCACGCCTTCCAGAAGAAGAACGGCGCACTCGGCCCCGATGAGCGTCTGATTCCCCTTCAGCTCTTCGTCATGGGTGGTGCCTACGAGTTCGACAATCTGACGGTCAAGGACTCCGCCGTCGCCATGCGCATCCGCGGGCCCATCGCCCAGAAGGTTCACAACACACCGGACGGCGCCACGATCCACCTCAGCACAGACTGAACCCGCTCCTCGGTGCCCCCCGGTCCAGTATTCTCACTGGCACAGACCGGTTCGGACCCGCTGGAAAGCAGCACGCATCGTGGCCATCGCGCACCGCCTCGTCGAGACACCCGACCACGGTGCAGACACCGACAGCGCACCCCCGCTCACCCTCGCCGAGCTCTCCGCACTCGGCACCTGCGCCGCCGTCTTCCTCCCGGCCGMCCCGCCCCGGCTCGGCCGAGTGGCGTTCTGGCGCCCCGATGGCGCCGCGCCGCCAGGCCGCCAAGAGGACGTCACCCAGCTCACCGTGGCCCGCCCGCACGGCGCCTCGGCACGCCGTCGCACCGTACCGGCCACCGTCCTGACCGTCGCTCAGGCGCTGCCCGCACTCACCCGGGCCCGGACGAAAGAGGGCGCAGGCCCGGCCGCCGCGTTCTGGGGCGCGGCCGGCCTTATCGCCCTTCAACTGGTCGCCCGAGGACGGCTGTTGCCCGGTGTCAGCCCGGGCGGCCTGGATGCCTGGCGCGTCGGCCCGCTGGAGCCGGACGACCTCCGGCGGATCCGCGAACTCGCCGCCGCGATGCCGCCCGAGGCCCGCGCCGTACCGCTCCCGGACCGTACGCCGCTGCAACTGCCCGAGGCCGAACCGCTGCTGCGCGCCTTCCTGGACGCGGTCGCCGACGGGCTGCCGCGCACCCCGGCCGCGCATCTCGCGGCGGGCAGCCCGGCCTGGGCCTCCCCCGCCCCTCAGCAGGTAAGCGCGGAACGCGGCTGGGCAGCCGAGATCGCCGCCGGGCTGGACGCCGGCGTCCGGGTCGCACTGCGCCTGGAGCTGCCAAGCCAAGCGGACGATTCCGAAGAGTGGCACGACAGTTGGGAGGACGAGGACCAGGATCTGCCGTTCCGCGCCGTCGTCCAGCTGCACAGCCTCGGTGACGCCACGCTGGTCACCGACGCCGGCGACCTCTGGGCGGGCCGCGCGGCCGCCGGTGACGCCTTCGGTCCGCGCACCAAGGTCGACACGCTGCTGACGCTGCGTCGCGCCGCCCGGGTGTGGCCGCCGCTGGCCCGGTTGCTCACGGCGGCCGCTCCGGCCGAGTTGGAGCTGTCGGACGAGGAGGTGCAGGAGCTGCTCGGCGACGCCGCGGTGCGCCTTGCGGCGGCCGGGCTTCAGCTGCACTGGCCCAAGGAGCTGGCCCGCGAGCTGACCGCGCATGTGGTGGTCGAGGAGGCGGAGCGGGCCGGTTCCGACCTGCCGTCGCTGCTGTCCGCCGAGAAGCTGCTCGGTTTCCGTTGGCAACTCACCGTCGGCGGAAGGGAGTTGACCCGGGCCGAGCTGGACCGTCTCGCCGAGGCGCAGCGCCCGATGGTCCGGCTGCGCGACCAGTGGGTACTGCTCGACCCCGAAGCCGTACGGCGCGCCCGCGAGCGTGCGCACGAGGAGCGGCTGCTCACCCCGCTGGACGCGCTCTCGGCCGCCCTCACCGGCACGGCCGAGGTGGACGGGGAGCTGGTCGAGGTCCGCTCCGCCGGGTGGCTCGACGAGCTGCGAGACCGCCTCACCGACCCCGAGGCGACCGCCCGCCGGGAGCCCGTTCCGCAGCCCGCCGCGCTCCAAGCCACCTTGCGCGACTACCAGTTGCGCGGTCTCGGCTGGCTGCACCGGATGACCTCGCTCGGCCTCGGCGGCTGCCTGGCCGACGACATGGGCCTCGGCAAGACCATCACCCTGATCGCCCTGCATCTGCACCGACAGACCGATCCCGCCACGGCCGGCCCCACCCTGGTGGTCTGCCCCACCTCGCTGCTCGGCAACTGGCAGCGCGAGATCGAACGTTTCGCTCCCGGCACCGCCGTACGCCGCTTCCACGGGACCGCCCGTGAGCTGACCGGCCTGGCCGCGGGCGAGTTCGTGCTCACCACGTACGGCACCATGCGCAGGGACGCCGCCCGGCTCGAGGTGGCCGGGCCGTGGGGGCTGGTGGTCGCGGACGAGGCGCAGCACGTCAAGAACCCGTTCTCCACCACCGCCAAGGCGCTGCGCACCCTCACCGCCCGGGCCCGGGTCGCCCTCACCGGCACGCCCGTCGAGAACAACCTCTCCGAGCTGTGGGCACTGCTCGACTGGACGACCCCCGGGCTGCTCGGCCCCCTCAAGGCCTTCCGCGACCGCTACGCCCGAGGAGTGGAGCGCGGCGACGACCCCGGGGCCGCCGAGCGCCTCGCGTCGCTCGTCCGTCCCTTCCTGCTGCGCCGACGGAAGTCGGATCCGGGCATCGCCCCGGAGCTGCCGCCCAAGACCGAGACCGACCGCGTCGTCACCCTGACGAAGGAACAACTGGCGCTCTACGAGGCCGTGGTGCGGGAGACCCTGGCCGAGATCCGGGGCAGCACGGGCATCGCGCGGCGCGGACTGGTGGTCAAACTGCTCACCGGGCTCAAGCAGATCTGCAACCACCCGGCGCAGTACCTGAAGGAGGACAGCCCCGCCCGGGTCGCCGAGCGGTCGGGCAAGCTCGAGCTGCTGGACGAACTGCTCGACACCATCCTCGCCGAGGGCAACGCCACGCTGGTCTTCACCCAGTACGTCGCCATGGCCAGGATCATCGAGGGCCACCTCGCGCAGCGCGGGATCCCGGCCCTGTTCCTGCACGGCGGCACCACGGTCAAGCGGCGCGAGGAGATGGTCCGGCGGTTCCAGGACGGCGAAGTCCCGGTCTTTCTCCTGTCGTTGAAGGCCGCGGGCACCGGCCTCAACCTCACCCGGGCCGCCCATGTCATCCACTACGACCGCTGGTGGAACCCGGCTGTCGAGGACCAGGCCACCGACCGCGCGTACCGGATCGGCCAGACCCAGCCGGTCCAGGTCCATCGCATGATCGCGGAGGGCACCGTGGAGGACCGGATCGCCGAGCTGCTGAAGCGGAAGAAGGATCTCGCCGACGCCGTACTGGGCGGCGGCGAGGCCGCGTTCACCGAACTGACGGATGCACAGCTGGCCGAACTGGTGGAGCTGCGGACGGCCGACCGGCGCGCCCACAAGGCGGGCCGGTCATGAGCGCCACCCGAAAGCCCAGCAGCGCTCGAAAGCCGGCGAACGCACGCAGTACGACGTTCCCTCCGCTGCCGCCCGCCCGGGGCCGCCGCTCCTTCGCCGAGTCCTGGTGGGGCAACGCCTGGGTCGAGGCCCTGGAGGGGAAGCACGGCTCCGGCGACGGCCGCCTCGCCCGGGGCCGCACCTACGCCCGGGCGGGCAACGTCGGCGAGATCACCGTGACCCCGGGCCGGGTGGCCGCCCGGGTCCAGGGCAGCCGCCGCACGCCGTACCGGACGTCGATGGACATCCCGGTGCTGAGCGAGCGCGACTGGGAACTGCTGTTGGACGCAGCCGCCGGGCAGGCCGGGCACATTGCGGCCCTGCTCGACCGGGACATGCCCGCCGAACTGGCCGAGGACGCCGCCCGAGCCGGGGTACGGCTGCTCCCCCGGCAGAGCGAGCTCACCCCGTCCTGCTCCTGTCCCGACTGGGGCTACCCCTGCAAGCACGCGGCCGCCGTCTACTACCAGGTCGCCCGGCTGCTCGACGAGGACCCGTTCGTCCTGCTGCTGCTCCGGGGGCGCGGCGAGCAGGAGCTCATGGACGAACTCCAGCGACGCAACGCCGCACAGGCCGCCCTGGAGTCCACGGGCCCACCTGACGCACCCTCAGCCAGCAGCTCCGTACCCGCCAAGGACGTCTTCGCCGCCGCCAAGGCCGGGCTGCCGCCACTTCCCGGCCCGCCGCCCGCAGTTGATCGCCCCGGCCCCGGCGCCGTACTCACCGGCTCGGGGACGCCCGGCACCGGGCCCGACCCGGCAGCACTGGAGTTCCTCGCTGCCGACGCCGCCGCCCGCGCCGTACGACTGCTGGCCGAGGCGCTCTCCCCCACCCACGCCGACACCGCACCAGCAGACCGCCTGGACGTCGACCAGGACGTCATCCGCCTCACGGCAGCCCAAGCCCCGCCCACCGTCCTCGCCCGCCTCGCGGACGCAGCCGGACTCAACGCCACAGACCTCGCCCGCTCCGTACGCGCCTGGCAGTACGGCGGCCCCGAGGGCCTGCGGGTCCTCAACCAGCCCTGGGACCCGGCCCCGTACGACCTCGCCGCCGCCCGCGACGCGGTCAGGCACGCCTGGGAGGGCGAGCGCGCGCCCGCCCTGCGGGCCACCCGCAACCGCCTCACCGCCACCGGCGGCTCCGCACAGCTGCGCCTGGGTGCCGACCGCCACTGGTACCCCTACCGCAAGGAGTCCGGCACCTGGTGGCCCGCCGGCCCCGCCGACCTCGATCCGGCAGCGGCCTTCGCCACCGCCCTGGACCCGGAACTCGCGGAGCTCACCGACCGCGTGCTCGAGGCGGACCACGAGGCGGCCGCACTGGTCTGGCCGGCCGAGGTCTGACTCCGGTCACCGCTTCCGGGCCGGCACCTCGGCGGCCGGTACGTCGGCGGGGACGAGCACCCGCCGGGTCTCGGTGAGCCACAGCAGCCGGTCGACCTGCCGACTGACCGTCAGCACCGTGAAGGACCGCCCGAGCTCGAGGGTTTCGGCCCGGATCCGGATCAGCGCGTGCAGTGCCGCGCTGTCGCAGAAGGTGACCCCGCCCAGGTCGAGCCGGAGTCCGCCGGGGCAGACCGAGAGGGTGCTCCGCAGGGCCGCGCCGAGCGCCTGCGCGCAGTCCTGGTCGAGCTCGCCGTCGATCGCGACGGTGCCGACACCGAGAGCCGGGTCGGGACCGGCCACCAGACGCAGAGCCGTACCGGGCGCGATCCGCTCCCGCACCTCAGGTCGCCTCCTGGTCGTCCGCCAGCCGCTCGCGCAGCCCGCTCAGGATGCCTGCCAGCAGACGCGACACGTGCATCTGCGAGACCCCGATCTCCTCGGCGATCTCCGCCTGCGTGCAGTCACCCCAGAACCGCAGCGCGAGCACCGTCCGCTCACGCACCGGCAGCGCCCGGAGCAGCGGCCGGACGGCCTCCCGGAACTCCGCCAGATCGAGCTCCCGGTCACAGGCGCCCAGCCGGTCGAACAGCGCGCTGCCGTACGCGTCGTCCCGGTCCTGCCGCAGCGCGTCCAGCGAGTTGACCCGGTAGACCCGGCCCACTCCGAGCCCGACCACCACGTCGGCCGGTTCGAGGTCGAGCTCCTCGGCGATCTCCTCCGGGGTCGGCAGCCGGCCGAGCCCCTGCTCCAGCCGGTCGGAGCACCGGGCCACCCGCAGGTAGCGCTCCTGGAGACTGCGCGGCACCCGCAGCGGCCAGCTGGTGTCCCGGAAGAACCGTTTGATCTCGCCGGTGATGGTCGGGATCGCGTAGGTGGCGAACTCAACGCCGCGCCGGTGGTCGTAACCGTCCACGGCCTTGATCAGGCCGACCGTGCCGACCTGGAGGATGTCGTCCAACTCGGCCGCGCCGCGCCGGAAACCGCCCGCGGCGAACCGGACCAGCGGCATGTTGAGCTCGATGATCGTGCCGCGCACGTAGCTGTAGGCGGCCGACTCGCGTTCCAGGCCCGCCAGCCGTTCGAAGAGCGCGTCGCTGAGCGCGCGGGCCTCGGTCTTCCCCATCGCCCGCATCTCCCGGCGGCTGGGCCGGTGCAGCTCCGCGGGCAGCAGCGCGGTGGTGTCGGAAGCGGACACTGGGGTCATCTCCCCTGGACGTCCGGCGCCGCGACGCCCGGCCGGGAGATCCCGCCGGCCGGCAGACGGTACGCAGGAATCAGTTGGTGGGAGACCGTCGCGCCCGGCTGCTTCAGGCTGCGGTGCCCCGGCACGGGGACCGTGCCGTGTGGTGTCGACGACCCGTCGGCCGCCGGACCGGAGCCGGGCAGCTGCCCGAACACTCCGCTCCTGGCTGGTCCCCGGATCGGGGCCCCGTTAAACCTGTGCGTGACTCGCGCCGCACCGGGCAGACGCGACAGCGAAGCCGACTCGCCGGAGGCCCGCATGACAGCACAACCGAACCCCCAGGACCCCGGCCGTGACGAGACCGAGGAGGAACGGGCCGACCGCCGGTGGGGCGAGCTGCTCCAGGAGGTACGGATCGCCCAGACCGGCGCGCAGATCATGTTCGGCTTCCTGCTGACGGTCGCCTTCACCGAACGGTTCACCACCCTCGACCACCTCGAACGGACGCTGTACGTCACGGTGGTGACACTCGGTGCGTTCGCCGTCGGCACCCTGATCGCCCCGGTCTCCTACCACCGGCTGCTGGCCGGGGCGCACGTCAAACCGCTGATGGTCACCGCCGTCGCCCACCTGGTCGCCCTCGGTCTCGCCCTGCTCGCCGTGACGATCTCCGCAGCCCTGCTGCTGCTCCTCCGGGTCGCCGGCCTCGGCTGCGCCGCCTGGGCGATCGCCGGCGGCGTGCTGTTCTGGTTCGCGCTCTGCTGGGTGGTCCTGCCCCTTGCCGTCCTGCACCGCTCCAAGGAATGAGCAGGTTTCCCCGGCCGACGGCGGGCTAGCCGCTAGACGTGGGATCCGGCCCGATGCCCCCTGTGCTGCGAGGTGCGCCATGACGTCGTTCGGTTACTTTCTCTCCTGCGAGGAGTTCACGGCGGCGGAACTCCTGGAACAGGCCAGGCTGGCCCGGCAGGCGGGCTTCACCCACCTCGCGATCTCCGACCACTACCATCCGTGGAACGACGCGCAGGGCAACAGCCCGTTCGTCTGGTCGGTGATCGGCGCGCTCTCCCAGCTGACCGACCTGCCGGTGACGACCCTGGTCAGCTGCCCGACCGTCCGACTGCACCCGGCCGTGACCGCACAGGCGGCGGCCACCTCCAGTGTCCTGACCTCCGGCCGGTTCCGGCTCGGGGTGGGCACCGGCGAGGCGCTGAACGAGCACATCCTGGGCGACGCGTGGCCGCCCTTCGGCGTCCGGGCGGACATGCTCGCCGAGGCGGTCGAGGTGATCCGGCAGCTCTTCACCGGGGAACCGGCCAACCACCGCGGCCGGTACTACACCGTCGACAACGCCCGGCTCTACACCCCGCCGACCGGCGAATTGCCCATCTACGTCTCCGGTTTCGGCCCGCGCTCGGCGCAGCTCGCGGCCCGCATCGGCGACGGCTTCGTCACCGTCGGCCCGCAGGCGGACACGGTACGCACCTTCCGGGTGGCCGGCGGCGAGGGCCGGCCCGTGATCGGCCGCATCAAGGTGTGCTGGGACCGTGACCGGCAGCGGGCGGTCAGGACCGTCCACCGGCTGTGGCCCAACGAACTGCTGCCGGGGGAACTGGCCCAGATCCTCCCCACGCCCCAGCACTTCGAACAGGCCGCCGGGCTGGTCACCGAGCAGATGGTCGCGGACGCGGTGACCTGCGGCGACGACGTCGACGAGCACCTGGCCGCCCTGCAGCCCTTCGTCGAGGCCCGTTTCGACGAGGTCTACATCGGCCAGATCGGGCCCGACCAGCGCGGATTCTTCGACTTCTACGGCCGGGACGTACTGCCACGCCTGCAGGCCTGACAGTCCCCGTTTCGCCGGGCGGGCGTCGGGCAGGCGCGGAGCAGTGGCCGCGCGGAAGCCCGTGAGGAGATGACCGTGATGCCGGAAGAGGTCGTTGTCCCCGTCGGCGGATCGGCGCTGTCCGGTGACCTGGCGCTGCCCGAAGTGCGGGCGACGGTGCTGTTCGCCCACGGCAGCGGCAGTTCGCGGCACAGTCCGCGCAACCGGGCGGTCGCCGCCGCTCTGCAGCGGGCCGGCCTGGGGACCTTGCTGCTGGATCTGCTGACCGAGCAGGAGGAGCGGCGGGACCGGGTGACGGCCGAACTCCGGTTCGACATCGGGCTGCTGACCTCGCGTCTGGTCGCCGCCGTCGACTGGCTCGCCACCCACCCGGACACCGGGCGGGCGCCCGTGGCGCTGTTCGGCGCCAGCACCGGCGCGGCGGCCGCGCTGCAGACGGCGGCCGAGCGCCCGGCCCGGGTGGAGTCCGTCGTCTCCCGGGGCGGCCGGCCGGATCTGGCCGGTGCCGACGCGCTCGCCCGGGTCCAGGCACCGGTCCTGCTGATCGTCGGTGGCCGCGATCACGAGGTGCTGCGGCTCAACGAGGCGGCGGCCGAGCAGCTCAGGGCGCCGCACCGGATCGACGTGGTTCCCGGCGCGACCCACCTGTTCGAGGAGGCCGGCGCCCTGGAGCGAGTGGCGGAGCTCGCGCGGGAGTGGTTCCTGCACCCCGGCAGCGACGCGTTCTGAACCTGTTCCGCACCGCCGGTACCGCCGGTTCACGTCAGCCGGAACCCGAGCAGGCAGGCGTCGTCCTCCGGATTCGGCAGCCCCAGTCGGCGCAGGACGTGGTCCAGGCAGCCCGCAAGGCCGGGTGCCCGGTACTGCCGTACGGGCGCTGCAACATGCGCTGACGGACGTGCCGAGCGGCCCGGCCGCGCCCGGCCTGGAGGTGGCCGTGCGCTACCTCCCGGCGGAGGCCGACGGTCAGGTCGGCGGCGACTGGTACGACACCCTGACCCTGCCGGACGGCACGGTGTGAGGGTGCGCCGCTCGCGGTCCAGCCGCCCGCAGACCGCCGTGGCGACGAGCTCGCCGCCCAGGTGGCAGAGCAGCTGGTTGAGCCGGGCCAGCGCGGACGCCGGATCCGCCTCGACGAAGGCCATCCCCCGGAGTGTGTCGCGGAGTTGGACCATTCCGGCGGCGGCCCGCAGGCCGTGCCCGGAGACGTCCCCGACCACCACGAGCACCGTGCCGTCCGGCAGGGTCAGGGTGTCGTACCAGTCGCCGCCGACCTGACCGTCGGCCTCCGCCGGGAGGTAGCGCACGGCCACCTCCAGGCCGGGCGCGGCCGGGCCGCTCGGCACGTCCGTCAGCGCATGTTGCAGCGCCCGTAC
>NZ_JBFUMY010000089.1:0-40952 GCF_054049135.1 Kitasatospora sp. P5_F3
CAGCCTTGATCGCGCGGCGGGCCGTCGCACGTCCGACGTAACAACGTGAAGAGGTAGTGACCGTGAGTACCCCCGTCATCGGCGTGCTGGCCCTGCAGGGCGACGTCCGTGAGCACCTGATCGCGCTGGCCGCGGCCGACGCGATCGCCCGCGAGGTGCGGCGGCCCGAGGAGCTGGCCGACGTCGACGCGCTGGTGATCCCCGGCGGGGAGTCCACCACGATGTCGAAGCTGGCCCTGCTGTTCGGCCTGATGGAGCCGATCCGCGAGCGGGTCCGGGCCGGGATGCCGGTCTACGGCACCTGCGCGGGCATGATCATGCTGGCCGACAAGATCCTGGACGGCCGGGACGACCAGGAGACCGTCGGCGGCATCGACATGACGGTCCGTCGGAACGCTTTCGGCCGGCAGAACGAGTCGTTCGAGTCCGGGGTCGCCTTCGACGGCCTCGGCGAGCAGCCGGTGCACGGCGTCTTCATCCGGGCCCCGTGGGTCGAGGCGGTCGGCGCCGGTGTGCAGGTGCTGGCCGAGCTGCCCGCGGCCGACGGCCCGGACAGCCGGATCGTGGCGGTCCGTCAGGGCAACCTGCTGGCAACCTCGTTCCACCCCGAGCTGACCGGCGACCACCGGGTGCACGAGTACTTCGTACGCATGGTCGAGAGTGCCGGTCGCTGAAGCGGCGCGCGGCACCGGTAAGATCCCTTCTGTTCATTTCCCTTTGGCGACGAAAAGGAGCTGGTGATGTCCGGCCACTCTAAATGGGCTACCACCAAGCACAAGAAGGCCGCGATCGACGCCAAGCGCGGCAAGCTCTTCGCCAAGATGATCAAGAACATCGAGGTGGCGGCCCGCACCGGCGGCAGCGACCCGTCCGGCAACCCGACGCTCTACGACGCCATCCAGAAGGCGAAGAAGAGCTCGGTGCCGATCGACAACATCAACCGCGCCGTCAAGCGCGGTGACGGTGCCGAGGCCGGCGGGGCCGACTACTCGACCATCATGTACGAGGGCTACGGCCCCAACGGCGTGGCGGTCCTGATCGAGTGCCTCACCGACAACCGCAACCGCGCGGCCTCCGACGTCCGGGTCGCGATGACCCGCAACGGCGGCAACATGGCCGACCCGGGTTCGGTCTCGTACCTGTTCAACCGCAAGGGCGTCATCATCGTCCCGAAGGCGGACGGGGTCGACGAGGACACGGTCTTCGAGGTTGTCCTCGAGGTCGGCGCCGAGGAGGTCAACGACCTCGGTGACTCCTTCGAGGTGATCAGCGCGGCCACCGACATGGTGGCGGTCCGCACCGCCCTGGTGGATGCCAAGATCGACTACGACTCGGCCGACGCCAACTTCGTGGCGGACCTGCTGGTCCCGCTCGACGTGGACGGTGCTCGCAAGATCTTCAAGCTGATCGACGCGCTGGAGGACAGCGACGACGTGCAGAACGTCTTCGCCAACTTCGACATCAGCGACGAGGTCGGTGCGGAGCTCGACGCCGAGTAACTAGCTCTGCCCTCCGGCCCGGTGGTCCCCAGCGGACTGCCGGGCCGGTGTCGTTCGTCCGGTTGTCCGACCCGGGCGGTAGCCTTCGCAGGTCGGACGACAGAGATGGGTTCACAGGTGCGGGTGCTGGGAGTTGACCCTGGGCTGACCAGGTGTGGAGTCGGCGTGGTGGAGGGGACTCCCGGCCGACCGCTCACCATGCTCGGGGTCGGGGTGATCCGTACGCCCGCCGAGGCGGAGATCGGGCAGCGGCTGCTGCTGATCGAGCAGGGCCTGGAGCAGTGGTTCGACACTCACCAGCCCGAACTCGTCGCGGTGGAGCGGGTGTTCGCCCAGCACAACGTCAGCACCGTGATGGGCACCGCGCAGGCCAGTGCGGTGGCGATGCTCTGCGCCACCCGGCGAGGCATCCCGGTCACCCTGCACACCCCGAGCGAGGTGAAGGCCGCCGTCTCGGGCAACGGCCGGGCCGACAAGGCTCAGGTCACCGCGATGGTCACCCGCCTGCTGCGGCTGGCCGAGCCGCCCAAGCCCGCCGACGCCGCCGACGCGCTGGCGCTGGCGATCTGTCACATCTGGCGCGGTACGGCACACAACCGGATCGCCGCCGCCGTCGCGGGCCAGGCCGCGAGCAAGCCAGTGAGCAACCCCAGGATCAGGGAGTACCGCCGATGATCGCCTTCGTCCAGGGCCCGGTCGCCGCCATCACCCCCGGCAGCGCCGTGGTCGAGGTCGGCGGGGTCGGCATGCTGGTGAAGTGCACCCCGCGCACGCTGGCCGCGTTGCGGATCGGCGAGCCGACCCGGCTGACCACCGCGCTGATCGTCAAGGAGGACTCGCTCACCCTCTACGGCTTCGCCGACGAGGACGAGCGGGCCACCTTCGACGTGCTGCTCACCGCCAGCGGGGTGGCCGCCACCATGGCGCTGGGCATGCTGGCCACCTTCACCCCCGACGAGCTGCGCCGGATCGTCGCCCAGGGGGACGCCAAGTCGCTCACCGCCGTGCCCCGGATCGGCCCCAAGCTGGCCCAGAAGCTGCTGCTCGAGTACAAGGACAAGCTCGGCGCCCCGCACGGCAGCGTCCCCGCCCAGAAGCCGATCGCCGCAGGTCCGGCCCCCTGGTCCGAGCAGCTGCACGCCGCCCTGGTCGGTCTCGGCTACGCTCCGCGCGAGGCGGACGAGGCGGTCACCGCCGTCACGCCCGAGGCCGAGGCGCAGAGCCGTACCGACGTCGGCGCCCTGCTGAAGGCCGCGCTGCGCACCCTCAACCGCACCCGCTGACGCACTTTCAGGAGCCCGCCCGATGAGCCCGTACGACTCCGACCCCGCCGACCGCCTGGTGACGGCAGCCGCCGACGGCGAGGACCAGGCGGTCGAGGCGGCGCTGCGGCCCAAGGTGCTGGACGAGTTCATCGGGCAGGAGCGGGTCCGCGAGCAGCTCTCGCTGGTGCTGCAGGCCGCCCGCAAGCGCGGCACCACGCCGGACCACGTGCTGCTCAGCGGCCCGCCCGGGCTGGGCAAGACCACTCTGTCGATGATCATCGCGGCCGAGCTGGGCGCTCCGATCCGGATCACCTCGGGCCCGGCCATCCAGCACGCCGGTGACCTGGCGGCGATCCTCTCCTCGCTGACCGAGGGCGAGGTGCTGTTCCTGGACGAGATCCACCGGATGTCCCGCCCGGCCGAGGAGATGCTCTACCTGGCGATGGAGGACTTCCGGGTCGACGTGATCGTCGGCAAGGGGCCCGGCGCCACCGCGATCCCGCTGGAGCTGCCGCCGTTCACCCTGGTCGGCGCGACCACCCGGGCCGGGCTGCTGCCGCCCCCGCTGCGCGACCGGTTCGGCTTCACCGGCCACATGGAGTTCTACGCGCCGAGCGAGCTGGAGCGGGTGGTGCACCGCTCGGCCGCCCTGCTGGACGTGCAGATCGACACCGCCGGCGCCGCCGAGATCGCCGGCCGCTCGCGCGGTACGCCCCGGATCGCCAACCGACTGCTGCGCCGGGTACGGGACTTCGCCCAGGTCAGGCACGACGGCGTGGTGGACCGGGAGATCGCAGCCCAGGCGCTGGCCGTCTACGAGGTGGACGCCCGTGGTCTGGACCGCCTGGACCGCGCGGTGCTGGACGCGCTGCTCCGGCTGTTCGGCGGCGGCCCGGTCGGCCTGTCCACGCTGGCCGTCGCGGTGGGGGAGGAGGCCGAGACGGTGGAGGAGGTGGCCGAGCCGTTCCTGGTCCGGGAGGGCCTGCTAGCCCGTACGCCGCGTGGCCGGATCGCGACGGCGGCCGCCTGGCAGCACCTCGGGATGGTGCCGCCGCCGCAGTCCCCGCGTGGCGCGGTGCCCGGCCAGCCGGAGCTGTTCGGCAAGGCCGGCGGCTGACCTCTGCTCGGGAGCTTCGGTTTTCGGACACAGGTCGTGGCCAAACTGTGCAGGCGGAAGGTCGCCACCAACGGCGGCAGGATGACATGCTTGGCGTTGTCCGATCAGAGCGGGTCGCTTAGACTCCGCCGGACCGCCCCTCTCGACCTGATGGGCCGACGAATCTCCACTGGCCACCCCTCGGTGGGCGGCCTGAATAGGACACCAGGCTGTGGAACCGTTCCTCCTTCCCCTCATCATGATCGCCGTGCTGTTCATGCTGTTCCGGTCCAACAAGAAGCGCCAGGACCAGGCCAAGCAGATGCGCTCCGCGATCGAGCCCGGTTCGGGCGTCCGCACCATCGGTGGCATCTACGCCCTGGTGAAGTCGGTGAACGAGGAGACCGTCGAGCTGGAGGTGGCCCCGGGCACGGTCGTGCACTTCACCAAGGGTGCGATCGCCGCGGTGCTGGACCCGGAGGAGTACGACGCGATCATCAACGGCCGTCCGGTCGAGGACGAGCCGACGGACGCCGCCGATGAGGCCGACGAGATCGTCGAGACCGACGAGAAGCCGCTCAGCTTCGACAAGAAGGACGAGTCGGACACCGACGGTACCGACGACGAGGCTCCGAAGAACAAGTAGTACGGTCGGGCACACCCTCGGCCGCGCGGCAACCGACCGCGCGTCCAAAGGACCTCACGGGCCGTCAGGCCACCTTCCCCCTATCCGCCACCTACCGGACAGGGTTCCGGTGGCCGGCGCCATGGACAGGGAGAAACGAGCAAGGTGGCATCACCCAAGTCGCGCCCGCGCGACGGTTACCCGGGGCGGGCACTGGCCTTCATCCTGGTGATCACCGTCGGACTGGTCGCCCTCATGTTCGGGACGGGCCACACCACGCCGCGTCTCGGGATCGACCTCGCGGGCGGCACCAGCATCACGCTGACCGCCAAGTCGGACAACCCCGCCGCGATCAACAAGACCAACATGGACACCGCGGTCAGCATCCTGACGAAGCGAGTGAACGCGTTCGGCGTCTCCGAGGCCGAGGTCCAGACGCAGGGGTCCGACACCATCATCGTCAACATCCCGAACAAGGATGGCGGCAATGAGCAGGCGATCAAGGACATCGGTCAGACCGCGAAGCTCTACTTCCGCCCGGTGCTGGCGCTCGCGCCCACCGGCGCCCTGCCCACCGCGCCGGCGGCCACGCCGAGTGCCGGGGCGACCCCCTCGGCCAGCCCGAGCGCCGGTTCCTCGGCTGCGCCGGCCCCGAGCCCGAGCGCCTCGGCCACCAAGGCCGGCCGTGCCGTCACCGACGGGCTGAAGGCCGACCCGACCGCCTCGGCCAGTGCGAGTGCCACCCCGACCGCCGCGGCGTCCGCCCCGACCGCCGCCGAGATGTCGGCCGCGCTCACCCAGGGCACCGTCCCGCCGGAGCTGCAGGAGCAGTTCACCAAGCTGGACTGCTCGAACCAGGCGCAGCGGCTCGACTACCAGACCGACCCGGCCAAGAACGCGGTCGCCTGTAGCTTCGACGCCGAGCAGGGCGTCTGGTACAAGTTCGCGCTCGGTCCGGTAGCCGTGAACGGCCGGAACATCGACAAGGCGATCGCCTCCTTCGACACCCAGGGTGTTGCCGGGTGGCAGGTCCAGCTCCAGTTCGACGACACCGGTTCCAAGGCGTTCGCCACCACCACCGGTCAGCTCGCCACCCAGCCCAGCCCGGCCAACCAGTTCGCCATCGTGCTCGACGGCAAGGTGGTCTCCCACCCGTACGTCAGCCAGTCGATCGCCGGCAACGCGGTCATCAACGGCAGCTTCACCCAGAGCGAGGCCAAGGCCCTGGCCAACGTGCTGAGCTTCGGTGCGCTGCCGCTCACCTTCGAGATGAGCGACGTCACCACGGTCTCCCCGCAGCTCGGTGGCGACCAGCTGAAGGCCGGTCTGATCGCCGGCGGGATCGGCATGATCCTGGTGGTGCTCTACTCGCTGGTCTACTACCGCGGCCTCGGCCTGGTGTCGATCGCGGGTCTGCTGGTCTCCGCCGCGCTGACCTACGCGATCATGTCGCTGCTCGGCGCCGGTATCGGCTTCGCGCTCAACCTGCCGGCCGTCTGCGGTGCGATCGTCGCGATCGGTATCACCGCGGACTCCTTCATCGTGTACTTCGAGCGGATCCGCGACGAGGTCCGCGAGGGTGCCCCGCTGCGCCCGGCCGTCCAGCGCGCCTGGCCCCGGGCCCGGCGCACCATCCTGGTCTCGGACTTCGTCTCGTTCCTCTGTGCCGCCGTGCTCTACCTGGTCTCGGTCGGCAAGGTGCAGGGCTTCGCCTTCACCCTCGGCCTGACCACCGCGCTCGACGTCGTGGTGATCTTCCTCTTCACCAAGCCGATGATCACCCTGCTGGCGCGGACCAAGTTCTTCGCCGAGGGGCACAAGTGGTCCGGTCTGGACCCGCAGCGCCTGGGTGCCCGTCCTCTGGTGCGCGGTCGTCGCCGCACCTCCGCCTCCGCCGCGAAGGAGGTCTGACGCGATGTCACGCTTCAGCAACCTCGGTCACCGTCTCTACCAGGGTGAGGTCAGCTTCGACTTCGTCGGCCGGCGCAAGCTCTGGTACAGCCTCTCCGCCCTGATCGTGCTGATCGCCGGGATCGGTCTGGCGTTCGGCCTCAAGCTCGGCATCGAGTTCGAGGGCGGCTCGGTCTACACCATCACCAAGCCCGGTCTGACGGTCTCCCAGGCCCAAGCCGCGGCGGACGACATCCTCAAGGACACCAGCGCGCTGGTGCAGTCCACCGACAAGGGCGCGATCAAGATCCAGGTGAGTGCGGAGGAGCAGCTCCCGGCGGCCACCTTCATCACCGAGCTCTCCAAGGACCTGGCCATCCCGGCCAACGACATCAACGCCCAGGTGGTCGGCCCCAGCTGGGGCGAGGAGATCTCCAAGAAGGCGCTGCTCGGCCTGGTGATCTTCATGGTGCTGGTCACCATCTACCTGGCCATCGCCTTCGAGTGGCGGATGGCGATCGCCGCCCTGGTGGCGCTGATCCACGACCTCCTGATCACCATCGGCGTCTACGCCCTGGTCGGTTTCGAGGTCACCCCGGGCACCGTGATCGGCTTCCTGACCATCCTCGGCTACTCGCTCTACGACACGGTGGTCGTCTTCGACACCGTGAAGGAGAACGCCAAGGGCATCACCCGGCAGAACAAGCGCACCTTCAGCGAGGCCGCCAACGCGGGCCTCAACCAGACCCTGGTGCGCTCGATCAACACCACCGTGGTGGCGCTGCTCCCGGTCGCCGCACTGCTCTTCATCGGTGGCGGTCTGCTCGGCGCGGGCACCCTGAACGACATCTCGCTCGCCCTCTTCATCGGCCTCGCCGCCGGTGCGTACTCCTCGATCTGCGTGGCCACGCCGCTGTACGCGCAGCTCAAGGAGATGCAGCCGGAGATGAAGGCGCTGGCCAAGAAGGTCGAGGCCCGCCGGGCCGCGGACGCCAAGGCCGAAGCCGAGCGGGCCGCCTCGGGCGAGGCGGACCCGAGCGAGGACGACCAGGCCGGGGACGAGGACGGGGCAGCGGGTATCGTCGGTAACCGCAACCAGCCGGTCAGCCGGTCCCGTAGCAAGGGCCGCCCGTCCGGCAAGCACTGACCGACCGGACCGAAGGACCCCCGTGACCTCTCCCGACCCCGTCCTGGCCGAGCTGCTCAACAGCCGGATCAGGGACGTACCGGACTACCCGAAGCCGGGCGTGCTGTTCAAGGACATCGCGCCGCTGCTCGCCGACGCCGAGGCCTTCGCGGCCCTCACCCGGGCGCTGGCGGACCGGGCCAAGGCGCTCGGTGCGACCAAGGTGGTCGGTCTGGAGGCACGGGGGTTCGTGCTCGCCGCCCCGGCGGCCTTCGCGGCCGGGCTCGGCTTCGTGCCGATCCGCAAGAAGGGCAAGCTGCCCGGTGAGGTGCACGCGCAGTCGTACGACCTGGAGTACGGCTCGGCCACCCTCGAGGTGCAGTGCGACGCCTTCACCCAGGGCGAGCGGGTGCTGGTGATCGACGACGTACTGGCCACCGGCGGCACCATCGGCGCCTCGCTGGACCTGGTCCGCCGGGCCGGCGGCGAGCTGGCCGGGGTGGTCGTGCTGATGGAGCTCGGCTTCCTGGACGGCCGCGAGCGGCTCACCCCGCACCTGGGCGACGCGCCGCTGGAGACCCTGGTCACCGTCTGAACCTGCGCTTGAACCGAGGCACGGGCATMCTGAGGATGCCCGTGCCTCGACGTTTACCCGGGCTCGGTACCATGAAGAATCATCCGTTCCCCTTCTCGTGCGAGGGGAAGGCACCGCGCCACGAGGAGTGTCCTTGCCCGACGAGGTTGTGCCCACGGCCAAGGCCGACGCCCCCGACAGCGGGCCCGTGCCCTCGGGGGCCGGCCCGGTACGTCCGACACCGCCCCCCGCAGTGGTCAAGCCCTCCGCCACCGGCGGCATGCGGGCCCGGCTGGCCCGGCTCGGCGGCCAGCGCAGCACCCTGCTCAACCCGGTGCTCGAACCGCTGTTCCGGACCATCAGGGCCCAGGACCCGAAGGCCGACCCGGCCCTGCTGCGTGACATCGAGCGCGCCTACGCGGTGGCCGAGAAGTGGCACCGCGGCCAGAAGCGCAAGAGCGGCGACCCGTACATCACCCACCCGCTCGCGGTCGCCACCATCCTGGCCGAACTCGGCATGGACGCCGCGACTCTGATGGCGGGTCTGCTGCACGACACGGTCGAGGACACCGACTACGGCCTGGAGACCCTGCGCAAGGACTTCGGCGACTCGGTGGCCCTGCTGGTCGACGGCGTGACCAAGCTGGACCGGGTCAAGTTCGGCGAGGCCGCGCAGGCCGAGACCGTCCGCAAGATGGTGGTCGCGATGGCCAAGGACCCCCGGGTCCTGGTGATCAAGCTGGCCGACCGGCTGCACAACATGCGCACCATGCGGTACCTCAAGCGGGAGAAGCAGGAGAAGAAGGCCCGCGAGACGCTGGAGATCTACGCCCCGCTGGCGCACCGGCTGGGTATGAACACCATCAAGTGGGAGCTCGAGGACCTCGCCTTCGCGATCCTCTACCCCAAGATGTACGACGAGATCGTGCGTCTGGTGGCCGAGCGGGCACCCAAGCGGGACGAGTACCTGGCCACCGTGATCGACCAGGTCCAGGGCGACCTGCGCGGGGCCCGGATCACCGCTTCGGTGACCGGCCGTCCGAAGCACTACTACTCGGTCTACCAGAAGATGATCGTGCGAGGCCGCGACTTCGCCGAGATCTACGACCTGGTGGGCATCCGGGTCCTGGTCGACACCGTCCGCGACTGCTACGCGGCGCTGGGCACCATCCACGCGCGGTGGAACCCGGTGCCGGGGCGGTTCAAGGACTACATCGCGATGCCCAAGTTCAACATGTACCAGTCGCTGCACACCACGGTGATCGGCCCCGGCGGCAAGCCGGTCGAGCTGCAGATCCGTACCTTCGACATGCACCGCCGCGCCGAGTACGGCATCGCCGCGCACTGGAAGTACAAGCAGCGCGCGGTGGCCGGTGCCTCCAAGGTGCGCAGTGACACGCCGTCCCAGGTCCGCAAGGAGGACAAGGCCGGCGCGGTCAACGAGATGGCCTGGCTGCGGCAGCTGCTGGACTGGCAGAAGGAGACCGAGGACCCGAGCGAGTTCCTGGAGTCGCTGCGCTTCGACCTCTCCACCAACGAGGTCTTCGTCTTCACCCCCAAGGGTGACGTGATAGCGCTGCCCGCCGGCGCCACCCCGGTGGACTTCGCCTTCGCGGTGCACACCGAGGTCGGGTACCGCTGCATAGGAGCACGGGTCAACGGCCGGCTGGTGCCGCTGGAGTCGACGCTGGAGAACGGCGACGCGGTGGAGGTCTTCACCTCCAAGGCGGAGAACGCCGGTCCTTCCCGGGACTGGCTGGGCTTCGTCAAGTCGCCCCGGGCCCGCAACAAGATCAAGGCCTGGTTCTCCAAGGAGCGCCGCGAGGAGGCGATCGAGCAGGGCAAGGAGGCGATCGCCCGGGCGATGCGCAAGCAGGGTCTGCCGATCCAGCGCATCCTCACCGGCGACTCGCTGGTCACCCTCGCGCACGAGATGCGCTACCCCGACATCTCGTCGCTGTACGCGGCGATCGGCGAGGGCCACGTCGCGGCGCAGAACATCGTGCAGAAGCTGGTCCAGGCGCTCGGCGGCGAGGACGGCGCGACCGACGACCTGGCCGAGACGGCGACCCCGACGACCCATCAGAGCCGGGCCACCCGGCGCCGGGCCAAGGGTGACCCGGGCATCATCGTCAAGGGCGTGGACGACGTCTGGGTCAAGCTCTCCCGCTGCTGCACCCCGGTGCCCGGCGACCCGATCGTCGGCTTCGTGACCCGGGGCAACGGTGTCTCGGTGCACCGGGCGGACTGCGTCAACGTCGAGTCGTTGACCCAGCAGCCGGAGCGGATGATCGAGGTCGAGTGGGCGGCCACCCAGTCCTCGGTCTTCCTGGTGGCGATCCAGGTCGAGGCGCTGGACCGGTCGCGACTGCTCTCGGACGTCACCCGGGTGCTCTCCGACCAGCACGTCAACATCCTGTCGGCGGCGGTGCAGACCTCCCGGGACCGGGTGGCGATGAGCCGCTTCACCTTCGAGATGGGCGACCCGAAGCACCTCGGGCACGTGCTCAAGGCGGTCCGCGGCGTCGAGGGCGTGTACGACGTCTACCGGGTCACCTCGGCCCGTAAGTAGCCGGTGCAGCAGAAAGGGCCCCCACCTCGGKGGGGGCCCTTTCTGCGGTGTCGGCGGCGGATCAGCCGCTGAACTCCTCCAGGCTCTTCAGGGCCTGGTCGAGCAGGGCCTGACGGCCCGCCAGCTCGTTCTCCAGCTTGGCGGCCTTGCTCGCGTTGCCGGCCGTCCTGGCCTTGTCCAGCTCGCCCTGGAGCTTGTCCACGGCGGACTGCAGCAGGCTGGTCATGCCGGTGGCCCGGGCCCGGGCCTCCGGGTTGGAGCGCTGCCACTCGGCCTCCTCGGCCTCGCGGATCGCCCGCTCGACCGTGCCCAGCCGGGCGTCCAGCTTCGGCTTGGCGTCGCGCGGGACGTGGCCGATGGCCTCCCAGCGCTCGCTGACACCGCGCAGCGCGGCCTTGGCGGCCTTCAGGTCGGTGATCGGCAGGATCGCCTCGGCCTCGATCAGCAGGGCCTCCTTGAGCTTCTGGTTCTCGCCCTGCTCGGCGTCCCGCTCGCTGAAGGTGGCCGACCTGGCCTGGAAGAAGACGTCCTGCGCGCCCCGGAACCGGGCCCACAGCTCCTCCTCCGCGTCCCGCTGGGCGCGGCCCGCAGCCTTCCAACTGGTCATCAGATCCCGGTAGGCGGCGGCGGTGTCACCCCACTCGGTGGAGCTGGAGAGCGCCTCGGCCTGGGCGACCAGCTTCTCCTTGACCGCCTTGGCCTGCTCGCGCTCGGAGTCCAGCGAGGCGAAGTGCGCCTTGCGGTGCTTGGAGAAGACCGAGCGGGCGTGCGAGAAGCGGTGCCACAGCTCGTCGTCGCTCTTCCGGTCCAGCCGGGGCAGACCCTTCCAGATGTCCACCAGCGCGCGCAGCCGGTCCCCGGCCTCCCGCCACTGGGTGGACTCGGCGAGCTGCTCGGCCTCGGCGACCAGCTTGTCCTTGGCCTCGCGGGTCTCGTCCTGGGCCTTGGCCTTGGCGATCTTGCGCTCGTTCTGCCGGGTCTCGATCTCGCCGGTCAGGGTGTCCAGCCGCTTGGCGAGCGAGGCCAGGTCACCGACCGCGTGCGCCTCGACCACCTGCGCGCGCCGGTGGTCGAGCGCGGTCTGGGCGTCCTTGGTACCCAGGTCGGTCTTGCGGACCCGGTGCTCCAGCAGGGCGATCTCGGCCGCCAGACCCTGGTACTTGCGCTCGAAGTAGGCGAGGGCCTCCTCGGGGGAGCCCGCCTGCCAGGAGCCGACGACGCGCTCGCCGTCGGCGGTCCTGACGTAGACGGTCCCCTGCTCGTCGACACGGCCCCACGGTTCGCTGCTCACAGCGCGCCTCCTCCACATGACGTCACGGCCCGCACGGAGCACGTACGTCGTCCACAGTTGATGTGCGGCGGACCGATGGAGTCCGCCGTCCGAGCCGTCGAGTTGTGCGCCGAGGGTGACGGCCGACGGTCAGGGCACCCTATACAACAAGCAAGATAGGCGACCAGCACCGGCGTTGTCCGTATCCGGGCCGGTCGGGTTCCGGCGTGGCCGGGCCCGGGATGTCCAGGGCCCGGCTGAGCACGTCCAGGCCGCCGGTGATCTTCCCGAACGGGGTGTAGCTCGGCGGCAGCTGGGTGTCCTTGTAGACCAGGAAGAACTGGCTGCCGTTGGTGCCCGGACCGGCGTTGGCCATCGCCACGGTGCCCGCGGGGTAGGTCGCGCCGGTCAGGTTCTCGTCGGCGAACTGGTAGCCGGGGCCACCCGAGCCGGTGCCGGCCGGGTCGCCGCACTGGAGCACGTAGATGCCCTCGGTGGTGAGGCGGTGGCACTTCACGTGGTCGAAGTACTGCTCACTGGCCAGGTAGGCGAAGGAGTTGACGGTGTGCGGCGCCTTGGCGGCGTCCAGCGTGATGGTCACCTCGCCGCAACTGGTGGCCAGCTTCGCGGTGTAGCCGGCCTTGGTGTCGATCGCCAGCGGGGGCTCGGTCTTCCACTGCTTGCCGTTCGGCGCACCGGCGGCCGGGGTCTCGCAGCCCTTGACCGGGGTGACGGCGGCGGTCGGTGTCGGCGCGGCCTGCGCGGCGTCCTTCGCGCCGGGCGCCTTGGGGTCGGAGTCGAAGGCCCCGCCGGCCCAGGCGCCACCCGCGGCGATCACCACGACGGCGAGGGCGCCGCCGACGATCGCGTTGCGACGCCTGGCCTTCTGCTGGGCCTCGACCCGGCGCTCCATCTGCCGCTCGTACTTCTCGCGGGCGAGCTGACGTCGACGCTGTTCGCTGGTGACCACCGGCCGTGTCTCCTGAAAGATGGGGAGTTCTTGGGGATGCTGACTTCGGGATGCTGATGCGGATCATCGCATCCGCAGGCGGCCAAGTGTAGGGACCTCGTGCGTAAGTACGAGATCAGCTGTGCAGGTCCGAGGTCACGATTCAGGCGTCCGGACTCGCAGGTAACCGGTTAGGAACCCGTGCGGTACCGCCGGTAGGCTTCACGGAGTACTTGACATTCATCGCTACCCGAGGGGAAGGAATCACGTGTTCGTCGCCGGATTTCCCGCCGGAGCCTGGGGCACCAACTGCTACCTGGTCGCACCGGCAGCCGGTGAGGAGTGCGTGATCGTCGACCCCGGGCACGAGGCGACGCAGGGTGTCGAGGACCTGATCAGGGAGCACCGGCTCAAGCCGGTCGCCGTCCTGCTGACGCACGGACACCTCGACCACATCGCCTCGGTGGTGCCGGTCTGCGGCGCGAGCGGCGTCCCGGCCTGGATCCACCCCGAGGACCGCTACATGATGTCCGACCCGGCCCGTGGCCTGGGCCGTTCGATCGGGCAGCAGATCATGGGCTCGATCACGGTCGGCGAGCCGGACGACGTACGGGAACTGACCGACGGTGCCGTGCTGGAGCTGGCAGGTCTGAACCTGACGGTCGATCATGCGCCCGGCCATACCAGGGGGTCGGTGACCTTCCGGACGCCTTCGAGCAACGACATCCCACCGGTGTTGTTCTCCGGCGACCTGCTGTTCGCCGGCTCGGTAGGGCGTACGGACCTCCCGGGGGGAGACGGCGAGGCGATCATGCGCTCGCTGGCCCGGGTCTGCCTGCCCCTCGACGACGCCACCGTGGTCCTCTCCGGTCACGGCGGCCAGACCACCATCGGCCGTGAGCGCGCCACCAACCCCTACCTCCAGCAGGCGGCGGGAGCGCTCGGCGCCCCGGCCTTCCCGCGACGAGGAATGTGACGGATAGAGAAGTTGAACACCTTCAGCGCCCCCAAGGGCACCTACGACCTGCTGCCGCCGAGCTCCGCCACCTTCCTGGCGATCCGCGAGCGGCTGAGTGCCCCGCTGCGCCGGTCCGGCTACGGCTACATCGAGACGCCCGTCTTCGAGGACATCAAGCTCTTCTCCCGGGGTGTCGGTGAGTCCACCGACATCGTCTCCAAGGAGATGTACAGCCTGACCACCAAGGGCGGCGACGAGCTCGGGCTGCGTCCCGAGGGCACCGCCTCGGTGGTCCGCGCCACCCTCCAGGCCAACCTGCACAAGCTCGGCAACCTGCCGGTCAAGCTCTGGTACTCGGGCTCCTTCTACCGCTACGAGCGGGCGCAGAAGGGCCGTTACCGCCAGTTCGCCCAGATCGGTGCCGAGGCGATCGGCGCCGAGGACCCGGCGCTGGACGCCGAGTTGATCATCCTGGCCGACGACGCCTTCCGCTCGCTCGGGCTGACCAACTATCAGCTGCTGGTCAACAGCCTGGGCGACAAGGAGTGCCGCCCGGTCTACCGCACCGCGCTGGTGGACTTCCTGGCCGGTCTCGACCTGGACGAGGACACCCGCCGCCGGGCCGAGATCAACCCCCTCCGGGTGCTCGACGACAAGCGGCAGTCCGTGCAGGACCAGCTGGTCGACGCGCCGATGCTGCGCGACTACCTGTGCGAGGCGTGCAAGGCGTACGACGAGCAGGTCCGGTCGCTGCTGACCGCCGCCGGGGTGGCCTTCGTCGACGACCCGAAGCTGGTCCGCGGCCTGGACTACTACACCCGCACCACCTTCGAGTTCGTGCACGGGGGTCTCGGCGCCCAGTCCGCGATCGGCGGCGGCGGCCGCTACGACGGCCTCTCCGAGATGCTCGGCGGCCCCGCGCTGCCGTCCGTCGGCTGGGGCCTCGGCGTGGACCGCACCTTCCTCGCGATGGAGGCCGAGGGCATCGTCCTCGAGCTGCCCGCCACCACCTCGGTGTACGCCGTGGCGCTCGGCGAGGAGGCCAAGAACGTGCTGTTCGGCAAGGTCACCGAGCTGCGCCGGGCGGGCATCGCCACCGACCTCGCCTTCGGTGTGAAGACCATCAAGAACGCCATGAAGTCGGCCGACCGTTCCGGCGCCCGCTTCGCCCTGGTCGCCGGGGACCGAGATCTCGCCGCCGGTGTCGTCCAGCTCAAGGACCTGACCACCGGCGAGCAGACCCCCGTCGAACTCGAAGCACTCGTCACCACCCTGAAGGAGAAGCAGCTGTGATCCGCACGCACGACGCGGGCACGCTCCGCGCGGAGCACGCCGGAACGACCGTCACCCTGGCCGGCTGGGTCGCCCGCCGCCGCGACCACGGCGGCGTGGCCTTCATCGACCTGCGCGACGCCTCCGGCACCGTGCAGATCGTGGCCCGTGACCTGGAGGCGATCGGGGACCTGCGCTCCGAGTACTGCGTCAAGGTCGTCGGTGAGGTCCGGGTCCGCCCGGAGGGCAACGAGAACCCCGAGATCCCGACCGGCAAGGTCGAGGTCGTGGTGGGCGCCCTCGAGGTGCTCTCCGAGTCCGCCGCGCTGCCGTTCCAGGTCGCCGAGTACGAGCCCGGCACGGTCAACGAGGAGGTCCGCCTCCGCTACCGGTACCTGGACCTGCGCCGCGAGGGCCCGGCCCGCGCGCTGCGCCTGCGCTCCAAGGTGAACCACATCATCCGTACGGTGATGGAGGAGAACGACTACCTCGACATCGAGACGCCGTACCTCACCCGCTCCACCCCCGAGGGCGCCCGCGACTTCCTGGTGCCGGTCCGGCTCCAGCCGGGTCACTGGTACGCCCTGCCGCAGTCGCCGCAGCTGTTCAAGCAGCTGCTGATGGTGGCCGGCATGGAGCGGTACTACCAGATCGCCCGCTGCTTCCGGGACGAGGACTTCCGGGCCGACCGGCAGCCGGAGTTCACCCAGCTCGACATCGAGGCCTCGTTCGTCGACCAGGAGGACATCCTGGCGCTCGGCGAGAAGGTCGTCTCCCGGATCTGGTCCGAGGTGCACGGCTACCAGCTGCCGAGCCCGCTGCCCCGGATGACCTACGCGGACGCGATGAACCGCTACGGCTCCGACAAGCCGGACGTCCGCTTCGGCCAGGAACTCACCGACCTCACCGAGTACTTCAAGGGCACCGAGTTCCGGGTCTTCCAGGCCCCGTACGTCGGCGCCGTGGTGATGCCCGGTGGCGCGTCCCAGCCGCGCAAGCAGCTGGACGCCTGGCAGGACTGGGCCAAGGCACGCGGCGCCCGCGGCCTGGCCTACGTGCTGGTGGACGCCGAGACCGGCGAGCTGCGCGGCCCGGTCGCCAAGAACCTCTCCGAGGAGCACCTGGCCGGGCTGGCCGCTGCGGCCGGTGCCAAGCCGGGCGACGCGGTGTTCTTCGCGGCGGGCAAGAAGACCGCCTCGCAGGAGCTGCTCGGCGCGGCCCGGCTGGAGATCGGCCGTCGCTGCGACCTGATCGACGAGTCGCAGTGGGCCTTCCTCTGGGTGGTCGACTTCCCGATGTTCGAGCCGATCGAGAACGACAAGGGCGAGTTCCAGGGCTGGCACGCGGTGCACCACCCGTTCACCGCGCCGACCGCCGAGTCGCTGGCCACCTTCGACACCGACCCGGGCAGTGCGCTCTCCAACGCGTACGACCTGGTGCTGAACGGCTCGGAGCTGGGCGGCGGTTCGATCCGTATCCACCAGCGCGACGTGCAGAAGCGGGCGTTCGACGCGATCGGCCTGTCGGAGGAGGAGGCGCAGTCGCAGTTCGGCTTCCTGCTCGACGCCTTCAACTACGGCCCGCCGCCGCACGGTGGGGTCGCCTTCGGCCTGGACCGTATCGTCACCCTGCTCGGCGGGTACGACACCATCCGGGACGTCATCGCGTTCCCGAAGACCTCGACCGGTGGTGACCCGCTGACCGGGGCACCGACCCCGATCACCCCGGCCCAGCGCCGGGAGGCCGGTGTCGACAGCAAGCCCAAGCAGCGCGATGAGGCGAAGTCCGAGACGGCCAACGAGGCCTGACGCAGGATCTGTACGATCAGGGCCCCGGCCGGTGTGCGGTTTGCACCGGCCGGGGCTCTCGTATCATCTCGTCCACAAAGGCGTGGAAGGATCAACCATGAACGTCAGCACCAGAGTTGAGCACCCCTCGGACGCACCGGCGACCCGACGGGTGCACATGGCGGCCTTCCCCGGACCGGACGAGGCCGACCTGGTGGACGCACTACGGCGGGACGGGAGTTGGCTGCCCCGGTTCTCGCTGGTCGCCGTGGACGGACGCGAACTCATCGTCGGGCACGTCCTGTTGACCCGTCTGGAGGTCGGCGACGCGACCGGTCTCGCGCTCGCGCCGGTCGCGGTGGCGCCGGAGTGGCAGCGCAAGGGGGTCGGCGTGCTGCTGGTGCGGGCAGCGCTCGAGGCCGCTGTCGCGGCCGGCGAGAAGCTGGTGGTGGTGCTCGGCGATCCGGACTACTACGGGCGGTTCGGCTTCACCCCGGCGGCCGAGCACGACGTCACGGGCCCGTTCGACGTGCCGGGGGAGTACTTCCAGGCGCTCGCGCTCCCGGCGTACGACGGCAGCCCGAAGGGGCAGTGCCGCTACCCGGAACCTTTTGGCGGACTCTAGCCCTGACCTGGTGCGCACGTTGAACGCTCCTGAGGTCGGCGTCGCCCGCGCGGCGGAGCCGCACCTCAGCAGAGCCCCGAGCCCCTGGCGTGTGCCACCTCAGGAGAGCTTGACGGTTTGGCGGCAGCTCTCGATGAAGGCGGCCATGGCCGGGGTCATCGGGCGTTCGCGGAGCCAGTACAGGCCGACGTGGCTTGGGCTCAGGCCGGTGACGGTGCGGTAGGCGACGTCCGGGCGGGAGGCGAGGCGTCGCATGGCCTCGGGGGCGAAGCCGATGCCCTGGCCGCAGGCGACGGCGGCGAGCCATTCGTCGGCGTTGTGGGCGACCGCGCCGATCCGGGCCGGGCGGCCGCCGCGTTCGGCTGCGCCGAGCCAGTAGTCGCGCCAGAAGCCGGCCTCGGCGGGGATGGCGACGAAGGGTTCGGCCAGCACGTCCTGGACGTCGAGGACCTCCCGGGCGGCCAGCGGGTGCTCGGAGGACAGCACGGCGATCCGGTCGACCACGGCCAGCCGGGCGGCCGCGTACTCGGGGCCGAGGTCGGCGGGGGCGTGCCAGAGGGCGAGGTCGATCTCGCCGGTGCCGAGGCCGGAGCTGACGTCGAACCAGTTGTTCTGCCGCATCCGGACCTGCCAGCCGGGCATCCGCCGCCCGAACTCCGCCATGGTGGCCAGACCGACCAGGTTGATGGTGCTGCCCTCGAAACCGACCCGGAGCAGGCCCTCGGCCTCGGTGGCGGTCTGCCGGGTGGCCCGGACCGCGCCGTCCCAGCCGTCCAGGACGGCCGCCGCGTGCCGGGTCAGCGTCTCGGCGGCCGGGGTGGGGGTGACGCCGGCCCGGGTGCGTTCGAAGAGCTGGACGCCGAGCAGTGTCTCCAACTGCCGGATCTGCTTGGTCAGGGTCGGCTGGGAGACGGACAGCCGGGACGCCGCCGCGGTGAGCTGACCCTCCTCGCAGACCACGGCGAACGAGCGCAGCAACCGGGTGTCGATATCCATGCCCACAGGTTATGGAACGGGTAATTGGACCGGCGGGCCGGGGCTGCGGCAGGGTGATCGCCTCACCGGCGGGTGCCGGTACCGGCAGTACAGGGGTCTGCCGGTACCGGGCCGCGCCGACCTGCGGGCGTCGTTGATCAGCCGTAATGTGAGTGCTCGTCAGCACCCGTGAGCGGAGGGCCGGATGGCGGCGGACGGCAGGAGGCGGCTTCCGAAGAAGCCGTACGAGAAGGAACTGCTCCGTTTGCAGAGCGAGTTGGTGAAGCTCCAGGAGTGGGTCAGGGTCGAGGGCGTCCGCCTGGTGGTGCTCTTCGAGGGCCGGGACGCGGCCGGCAAGGGCGGCGCCATCAAACGGGTGACCGAGTACCTCAACCCGCGCGTCGCCCGGATCGCCGCCCTGCCCGTCCCGACGGAGCGCCAGCGCGGCCAGTGGTACTTCCAGCGGTACGTCGAGCAGCTGCCCGCCGCCGGGGAGATCGTGCTGTTCGACCGGAGCTGGTACAACCGGGCCGGGGTGGAGAAGGTGATGGGGTTCTGCACCCCGGAGGAGTACTGGCAGTTCCTGCACCAGGCCCCGACCTTCGAGCGGATGCTGATCGAGGCGGGCATCGAGCTGCGCAAGTACTGGTTCTCGGTCAGCGACACCGAGCAGGAGCGGCGGTTCCGGGACCGGCTGGAGGACCCGATGCGGCGCTGGAAGCTCTCGCCGATGGACACCGAGTCGATCTCGCGCTGGGAGGAGTACTCCAGGGCCAAGGACGAGATGTTCGTCTACACCGACGTCCCGGGTTCGCCCTGGCACGTGGTGGAGAGCGACGACAAGCGGCGGGCCAGGATCAACATGATCGCCCACCTGCTCTCCACGCTGCCGTACCACGAGGTCACCATGCCCCCCGTGGAGCTGCCGCCCCGGCCGAAGGCGCGGGGCTACCAGCGGCCGCCGCGCGACCTGCAGAAGTACGTCCCCGACCATGCGGCGAAGCTGAGGCCGTAAAGGCGTGTCGGCGCACTGGCATACCCTCAAGGCGTGGAACCGGACCTCTTCACCGCAGCCGCCGAGGAACGCCAGAGCCAGGAGCCGGGGCGGGCCCCGCTGGCCGTACGGATGCGCCCGCGCACCCTGGACGAGGTGGCCGGGCAGCGGCAGCTGCTGAAGGACGGCTCGCCGCTGCGGCGGCTGGTGGCCAGCACGCGTGGCCCGGCCGCGACCAGCTCGGTGATCCTCTGGGGGCCGCCCGGCACCGGCAAGACCACACTGGCACACGTGATCAGCCAGGCCGTCGAGGGCCGGTTCGTCGAGCTGTCCGCGATCACGGCGGGGGTCAAGGAGGTCCGGGCGGTGATCGAGGGCGCCCGGCGCGCGGTCGGCATGTCGGGCCGGGAGACGGTGCTGTTCCTGGACGAGATCCACCGCTTCTCCAAGGCCCAGCAGGACTCGCTGCTGCCCGCCGTGGAGAACCGCTGGGTCACCCTGATCGCGGCCACCACGGAGAATCCGTACTTCTCGGTGATCTCCCCGCTGCTGTCCCGCTCGCTGCTGCTCACGCTGGAGTCGTTGACCGACGAGGACATCCGCCTGCTGCTGCACCGCGCGGTGGCCGACGAGCGCGGTCTGGGCGGGCAGTTGACGCTCAGCCAGGAGGCGGAGGACCACCTGGTCCGGCTGGCCGGGGGCGATGCCCGCCGGTCGCTCACCACGCTGGAGGCGGCGGCCGGGGCGGCGCTGGAGAAGGGCGAGCAGACGATCTCGCTGGCCACCACCGAGACGGCGGTGAACCAGGCGGCCGTCCGCTACGACAAGGACGGCGACCAGCACTACGACGTGGCCAGCGCCCTGATCAAGTCGATCCGGGGCAGCGACGTGGACGCCACCCTGCACTACCTGGCCCGGATGATCGAGGCGGGGGAGGACCCGCGCTTCATCGCCCGGCGGCTGATGATCTCGGCCAGCGAGGACGTCGGCCTAGCCGATCCGACGGCCCTTCAGACCGCCGTCGCGGCCGCCCAGGCGGTGGCCCTGATCGGCTTCCCGGAGGCCCGGATCATCCTCTCCCAGGCCGCCATCGCGCTGGCCCTGGCCCCCAAGTCGAACGCGGCCTACCTGGCGATCGACGCGGCGCTGGCCGACGTCCGGCAGGGCCTGGCCGGCGCGGTGCCGCCGCACCTGCGGGACGGGCACTACAAGGGCGCGGCCAAGCTCGGCCACGCCCAGGGCTACCAGTACCCGCACGATCTGCCGGAGGGCATCGCCACCCAGCAGTACGCCCCGGACGCGGTGCACGGCAAGGAGTACTACCGGCCGACCAGGCGTGGCGGCGAGGCCAGGTACGCGGACACCGTGGAGTGGACCAGGGGCCGGCTCAGAGGAGATCAGTAAACCTGTACACTGACTCGAAGTGCCTTGTCCCGGGTACGGCGGTGAGCGTGAGCCCACCGACCGTCCGCACCAGCGGGGCAGTGGCCCGAGTCTCCCTCTCGTAGGGATTCTCCTGGAGCGTTGCGCACCGTTTTCGGTGTCGCGGGCAGCCCATCACCTTCCCGGCGATGGGCCGCACGTGTGCAAGCACAGATGTGCCCGGCCCGGAGAGCGGCTGATCACCCCTCGGGGTGGTTTTTCTCCTGGTCGCGAGGAGCAACCTCCATCAACACCTGGTGCAGCCGTATTCATTCGCAAGGAAGGTTTGGTTCATGGCGAACCAGAAGCGCCCCAAGGTCAAGATTGCCCGTGCCCTGGGCATTCCGCTGACCCCGAAGTCCGTCAAGTACTTCGAGGCCCGCCCGTACCCGCCCGGCCAGCACGGCCGTGGCCGCAAGCAGAACTCTGACTACAAGGTCCGTCTGACCGAGAAGCAGCGTCTGCGCGCGCAGTACGACCTCAGCGAGAAGCAGATGGCCCGCGCGTTCGACCGCGCGAAGAAGGCCGAGGGCAAGACCGGTGACGCGCTGATCGCCGACCTCGAGGTCCGCCTCGACTCGCTGGTCCTGCGTTCGGGCATCGCCCGCACCATCTACCAGGCTCGTCAGATGGTCGTTCACGGCCACATCGAGGTCAACGGTGGCAAGGTCAACAAGCCGTCGTTCCAGCTGAAGCCGGGCTACGTCGTCACCGTGCGTGACCGTAGCAAGGAGAAGGTCCCGTTCCAGGTCGCCCGTGAGGGTGGCTACGCGGGCGAGGGTCAGACCCCGAAGTACCTCGAGGTCAACCTTCGCGCCCTGGCGTTCCGCCTGGACCGTGCCCCGCTCCGTCGCGAGGTCCCCGTGATCTGCGACGAGCAGCTGGTCGTCGAGTACTACTCGCGCTGACCCGCGGTCGGTACCGAGCCCCGCAGCCTTTCGGCTGCGGGGCTCGTCCCGTTCCAGGGGGTGTCCACCGGCTCCCGGCCGAGCACCCGGGCGGCCACCTGGTCCAGATCCAGTGCCGCGCCCAGCGCGAACGCCTCGCCGAACTCCTGCTCGGGCAGCCCCTCCCCGGTCCGCTCCTCGCAGGTCCGGTACGGGCCGTTGAACGAGCGGGAGCCGAAGAACGGCTTTCCGACGGCCCGCCAGATCCGGTGCGCCGCGCCCTGCAGCACCCGGGCCTCGTACAGGTCGGGATCCGGGCCCTCGGTCTCCAGCACCGCCAGCATGTCCAGCGCCAGCACCACCCCGAGCAGGTCCCGGAACAGGTGGTTCAGCCGCACGCACTCCCGGGCGTGTGCCCGGGCCTTGCGCAGCTCGCCGGCCGTCCAGTTCGAGTACGCCATCGCGTAGAGCCCGTAGGCGTACGCCCACTGCTCGCCGTGCTCCTCGCAGGTCTCCCTGACCTTGTCCAACCAGTGCAGGCCGGTCTCGGTGTCGCCCTGGAACAGGTAGGCGACGCCCAGCTCGAACATCGCCATCAGCACGTTGCTGTTCAGCTCGCCGATCGCGTCGTAGTGCCACAGCGCGTCCTCGAACAGCTCGGTGGCCCGGGCG
Source organism: Kitasatospora sp. P5_F3 (assembly GCF_054049135.1). Taxonomy (NCBI): domain Bacteria; kingdom Bacillati; phylum Actinomycetota; class Actinomycetes; order Kitasatosporales; family Streptomycetaceae; genus Kitasatospora; species Kitasatospora sp. P5_F3. The sequence continues at coordinate 22,459 of NZ_JBFUMY010000089.1, forward strand.
AGTTCGTCCCCGATCAGGGCGGCGCAGCCCTGCCGGTGCACGGCGTACGCCAGTGCGCGGTCGTCGCCGGTCTCCAGTGCCTGCCGGTGACACTCCGCCAGCGCGGGCCTGGCCCGGACCAGATCGCCCTGCAGGGTGGCCATGTACCCGGTGACCCAGAGCGCCTTGGCCCTGGCCTCGGTCGGCTCGGGGGCCAGCGCGAGCGCCCGGTCCAGCCAGTGCCGGCCCTCGCCCAGGTGGCCGGAGCCGACCCAGTAGAACCAGAGGGTGCCGGCCAGCAGCAGCGCGAGCTGCTCCTCGCCGGGCTCGGCCAGGCAGAACTCCAGTGCGGTCCGCAGGTTGGGGTGGGCCAGCCTGGTCCGCTCGGCGGTCTCCTGCTGGCGCGGGCCGAACCACTCGATCTCGCCCCAGCTGGCCATCCCGAGATACCAGTCCCGGTGCCGGCAGCGGAGGCGGTACTCCTCGCCGGTGGCGCGCAGCCACTGGGCGCCGTACTCACGCAGGGTGTCCAGCAGCCGGTACCGGACGCCGAGCTCGCCCTCCTCCCGGAGCAGCACCGACTTGCCGATCAACTCGCCGATCAGGTCGAGGAGTTCGTCGGCGGCCAGGCCCTCGCCGACGCAGACGTACTCGGCGGAGTCCAGGTCGAAGCTGCCGGAGAAGACCGAGAGCCGGGCCCAGGTTAAACGTTCCTTCGGCGTGCAGAGCTCGTGGCTCCAACCGATCGTGGTGCGCAGGGTCTGGTGCCGTTCGGGGGTGCTCCGGTCGCCGCCGGTGAGCAGCCGGAAGCGGTCGTTCAACCGGAGCGCGATCTGCTCCACCGAGAGCGCCCGCAGCCGCCCGGCGGCCAGCTCGACGGCCAGCGGGATGCCGTCCAGCCGGCGGCAGAGCTGGGTGACCTCGGCCAGGTTACGGTCGGTCAGCTCGAAGCCCGGCAGGACGGCGGCGGCCCGGTCCGCGAACAGCCGGACCGCCTCGGCGGGGGCGCCGTCCGGGGTGCTGACCGGCAGCGGGGCGATCGGCATCCGGTGCTCGCCCGGCACCCGCAGGGTCTCCCGGCTGGTGGCCAGCACCCGCAGCCCGGGGGCGGCCCGCAGCAAGGTCGTCACCAGCTCGGCGCAGGGCGCCACCAGGTGCTCGCAGCTGTCCAGCACGATCAGCAGCTCGCGGTCGGCCAGCTGCTCGACCAGGACGTCCTCGGGCGGCCGGGCGGTCGAGTCGGTCAGCCGGAGCGCCTCCAGTACGGCGTGCCCCAGCAGCAGCGGGTCCTGGACGGCGCCCACCTCGACCAGCCGGACGCCGTCCGCGAAGCGGCTCGCCGCCGCAGCGGCCGCGCGCAGCGCCAGCCGGGTCTTGCCGACGCCGCCGGGGCCGGTCACGGTGACCAGCCGTCCGGCTCGCAACAGGCCGGTCAGGCCCGCGAGTTCGGCCTCCCGGCCGACGAAGCTGGTCAACTCGGCGGGCAGCCGGTCTGTCGCACTGAACACTTCCGTCGCCCCCGTGGCCGGTACCGGGCCCGCGACCTGCGAGCCATCCCGCCCAACGAGGTGACCCACCGGTAGGTTACTGAGGTGACCGGCCAGGCAATCGATCGCCCGCAGTCGCCGAGGCCCTGGGTGGGTGCGAGTAACTCGTTGCGGAGCGCGATAGGGTTCAAACCTGAGATACGTGGCAAGTAGGGAGCGCGCAAGGTGTCCGTGGGAGAGCTGGCCGGCCTGTTGGTGGCCGTGTTCTGGGCGGTCCTGGTCACCCTGCTCGCCGTGGTGCTGGTGCGGCTCTCCAAGGTGCTGCGCGAGGCCACCGTGCTGGTCGCCGCCGTGACCGAGCAGGCCGTGCCGCTGCTGACCGACGCGGGCGCCGCCGTCCGGAGCGCGAACGAGCAGCTGGAGCGGGTCGACGAGATCACCGCCAACGTCCAGGACGCCGCTGCCAACGCCAACGCGCTGTCCTCCACCGTCGCCGCCACCATCGGCGGCCCGCTGGTGAAGGTGGCCGCCTTCAGCTACGGCGTCCGCAAGGCGGTCAGCCGCCAGCAGGCCGGTCTGACGGTGCCCCAGCAGGCGGGCGAGCGCGAGGAACTGGCCCGGCTGATCCGGGCCGAGGTCCGGGCCGCCACCGCACCGCGCGGCGGCGGGCTGCTGGGCCGGGTACGCCGAGCGGTGAGGGGCTGACCATGGTGCGACGCATCTTCTGGATGGCGGTCGGCGCCGGAGCCACCGTCTGGGCCATGAGCAAGGCCAACGAGGCCGTGCACCGGCTCACTCCCGACAGCCTGTCAGGTACCGCCGCGCGCGGCGCCCTGCACCTGGGCGACACCGCCAAGCGGTTCGCCGCCGACGTCCGGGCCGGGATGGCCGAGCGCGAGGAGCAGCTGCGCGGCGACCTCGGCCTGGACGGCACCGCCGTGGTCGAGCCGACCCGTCGGCGAGCGCTGCGCGGCGAGCCGCAGTACCGAGCTATCTCGGCGGCACCCGGCTCCCCGGCTGCCGCCCTGCGCCCCAGCCTTCGCAACAGCAAGACGAGCAAGACCCCCCAAGCCATTGATTCGACGCCGCGTCAGCTCGACGAGCTGCCCGGCGGAACCACCAACCGGAAGGACCAATGATGGAGTCGGCAGAGATCCGCCGCCGTTGGCTGCGCTTCTTCGAGGAGCGCGGCCACACCGTTGTTCCGTCGGCGTCCCTGGTCGCCGACGACCCCACCCTGCTGCTGGTCCCGGCCGGCATGGTGCCCTTCAAGCCGTACTTCCTCGCCGAGGTCAAGCCGCCCTTCAGCCGCGCCACCAGCGTGCAGAAGTGCGTCCGGACCCCGGACATCGAGGAGGTCGGGAAGACCACCCGGCACGGCACCTTCTTCCAGATGTGCGGCAACTTCTCCTTCGGTGACTACTTCAAGGAGGGGGCGATCAGCTATGCGTGGGAGCTGCTGACCACCCCCGTCGCGGAGGGCGGCTACGGCCTGGAGCCCGAGAAGCTCTGGATCACCGTCTACCAGGACGACGACGAGGCCGAGGCGATCTGGCGGGACAAGATCGGTGTCCCGGCCGAGCGGATCCAGCGCCTCGGCAAGGCCGACAACTTCTGGTCGATGGGCGTTCCAGGACCGTGCGGCCCGTGCTCGGAGATCAACTACGACCGCGGCCCCGAGTACGGCGAGGAGGGCGGCCCGGCCGTCAACGGCGAGCGCTACATGGAGATCTGGAACCTGGTCTTCATGCAGTACGAGCGTGGCGCCGGCACCGGCAAGGACGACTTCCCGATCCTGGGCGACCTGCCGAACCAGAACATCGACACCGGCCTCGGCCTGGAGCGCCTGGCCACCATCCTGCAGGGCGTCGACAACCTCTTCGAGATCGACACCAGCCGGATGATCCTGGACCGGGCGGCCCAGCTGACCGGCCACAAGTACGGCGCCGACACCAAGTCGGACGTCTCGCTGCGGGTCGTCGCCGACCACATCCGCACCTCGGTGATGCTGGTCTCCGACGGTGTCACCCCCGGCAACGAGGGCCGTGGCTACGTGCTGCGCCGGATCCTGCGCCGGGCGATCCGCAACATGCGGCTGCTGGGTGCCACCGAGCCGGTCGCCAAGGTGCTCGCGGACGTCACCATCGACGCGATGGGTCCGCAGTACCCGGAACTGTTCACCGAGAAGAACCGGATCGAGGCCGTCATCGTCGGCGAGGAGGCCTCCTTCCTCGAGACGCTGCGCAGCGGCACTCTGCTGCTGGACACGGCGGTCGCCGAGACCAAGTCCGCCGGCTCGGCCGTGATCGCCGGTGCCAAGGCGTTCCAGCTGCACGACACCTACGGCTTCCCGATCGACCTCACCCTCGAGATGGCCGCCGAGCAGGGCCTGTCGGTGGACGAGGACGGCTTCCGCACCCTGATGAAGGAGCAGCGGGACCGGGCCAAGGCCGACGCCAGGGCCAAGAAGCACGGCCACGCCGACGTCTCCGCCTACCGCGAGGTGGCGGACCGCTCGGGTGCCACCGTCTTCACCGGCTACACCGAGTCGCACGGCGAGGCCACCGTGGTCGGCCTGCTGGTCGACGGTGTGTCGGCCCCGGCCGCGCACGAGGGCGACGACATCGAGCTGGTGCTCGACCGCACCCCGTTCTACGCCGAGGGCGGCGGCCAGCTCGCCGACCAGGGCCGGATCCGGCTGGACTCCGGCGCCGTGGTCGAGGTCCGCGACGTGCAGGCGCCGGTGCCCGGCGTGGTCGTGCACAAGGGCCGCGTGGTGGTCGGTGAGGTCGTGCTGGGCGCGCACGCGTACGCCCAGATCGACCTGGACCGCCGCCGGGCGATCGCCCGTGCGCACTCCGCCACCCACCTGACCCACCAGGCGCTGCGGGACGCGCTCGGCCCCACCGCCGCCCAGGCCGGGTCCGAGAACGCCCCGGGCCGGTTCCGGTTCGACTTCGGCGCGCCGACCGCGGTGCCGGGCTCGGTGCTGGTGGACGTCGAGCAGAAGATCAACGACGTGCTGACCCGTGAGCTCGAGGTCACCGCCGAGGTCATGACGATGGATCAGGCCCGCAAGTCGGGTGCCATCGCGATGTTCGGCGAGAAGTACGGCGACGCCGTCCGGGTGGTGACCATCGGGGACTTCTCCAAGGAGCTCTGCGGTGGCACGCACGTCGGCAACACCGCCCAGCTCGGCCTGGTGAAGCTGCTCGGCGAGGCCTCGATCGGCGCCGGCGTGCGCCGGGTCGAGGCGCTGGTCGGCGCCGACGCGTACAAGTTCCTGGCCAAGGAGCACACCGTGGTGGCCCAGCTCACCGAGCTGGTCAAGGGCCGTCCCGAGGAGCTGCCGGAGAAGATCTCGGGCATGCTCGCCAAGCTCAAGGACGCCGAGAAGGAGATCGAGCGCTTTCGCGCCGAGAAGGTGCTGGCGCTCGCCGCCGGTCTCGCCGGGAGCGCCGAGGACGTCAACGGCGTCACGGTGGTGGCCGCCCGGGTCGCCGACGGCACCGGCGCCGACGACCTGCGCAAGCTGGTCCTCGACGTGCGGGCCAGGCTCGGTTCCCGCCCGGCCGTGGTCGCTGTGTTCACGGTGGCCAACGACCGTCCGGTGACCGTGATCGCCACCAACGAGGACGCCCGCGCACGCGGCGTCAAGGCCGGCGAGCTGGTCAAGGTCGCCGCCAAGACCCTCGGTGGCGGCGGCGGTGGCAAGGACGACGTCGCCCAGGGCGGTGGCAGCAACCCGGCCGCCGTGGACGAGGCGATCGCCGCCGTCCGTGGCCTGGTCGCGGAGCGCGCCAGCTGATGGAGGCTCAGGAGGAGAAGGTCTTCCGCCGGGGCCGCCGGATCGCCGTGGACGTGGGCGACGCCCGGATCGGGGTCGCCTCCTGCGACCCCGACGGGCTGATCGCCACCCCGGTGGAGACGGTCCCGGCGGGCGGCCGCTCGCAGGCGAGGCTGAAGGCGATCGTCGAGGAGTACGACGCCGTCGAGGTGGTGGTCGGCCTCCCGCGCTCGCTGAGCGGCAAGGAGGGCCCGGCCGCCCTCAAGGTCCGCGAGTACGCGGGCCGGCTGGCCATGCTGGTCTACCCGGTGACGGTGCGTCTGGTGGACGAGCGGATGACCACCGTCACCGCCGCCCAGGGCCTGCGGGCCTCCGGCCGGAACGCGAAGAAGGGGCGTTCGGTGATCGACCAGGCAGCCGCCGTGGTGATCCTGCAGAGCGCCCTTGAGACCGAACGGGTGAGTGGTCGCGCCCCCGGTGAGAGCGTCGAGCCGATCAGCTGATCATTCTGATCTAGCGTCCCGGACGGGGCACCTGCGGAACTCCGCAGGCGGTCACCTCGGCGCGCCGGTGGCCGAGCCCGAGGGGCTGCCGCCGGGGCAGTCGCCCGGGATCGAGCCGCCCGACCCGCGCCGGCTGCGCACTGGTCTGGCCTGCTGCCTGAGTGTGCTCGCGCTGGCCGGGGTGCTCGGCCTGGCGGCGCTGGCCACCTTCCTGTTCTGGCCGTCGGGCCAGGAGAAGGCGGCGGACTTCGCCGGGTCGGGCACCGGCACCGCCCAGATCTCGGTGGTCCAGGACGCGACCCTCACCCAGATCGGCCAGACCCTGCAGAATGAGGGCGTGGTGGCCAGCGTCCGGGCGTTCACCGAGGCGGCGGCCAAGAGCCCGGCGGGCACCCGGATCCAGCCGGGCACGTACACGCTGCGCCTGCGGATGGCGGCCGTCTCCGCGCTGAACGTCCTGCTGGACCCGGCCAACGCGAACGCGCTGACCATTCCCGAGGGCCGGCGGGCCGAGCAGATCTACGCGGCGGTCGACCAGAAGCTCAAGCTGGCTGCGGGGACCACCAAGGGGGTGGCCGGGCAGCAGGTTGCGGCACTGGGCCTGCCCGAATCGGCCCGCGGCAACCCGGAGGGCTACCTCTTCCCCTCCACCTACCCGGTCACCGGCGAGACCACCCCGCTGACGCTGCTGCAGCTGATGGTGGCTCAGGCGGCCAAGCGGCAGACCTCGGACGGGGTGGCGGAGGCGGCCGAAGCGTTCGGCCGGAGCCCGTACGAGATCCTCACGCTGGCCAGTCTGGTGCAGGGCGAGGCGGACAACCCCGAGGACATGACCAAGGTGGCCAGGGTGGTCTACAACCGGCTGGCGAAGTCGATGCCACTGCAGTTCGACTCGACCATCAACTACGCACTGAACCGGTCGACCCTGACCACCACCGCCGGTGACACCAAGCTCGACTCGCCGTTCAACTCCTACCTGCACCCGGGCCTGCCGCCGACCCCGATCGCCAACCCGGGGCGGGAAGCGCTCCAGGCGGCGACGCACCCGGCCGAGGGGGACTGGCTGTACTTCGTCACCGTCGGGCCGGGCGACACCCGCTTCACCGACAGCTACGAGCAGCACCAGCGCAACGTGGCCGAGTTCAACGCCCGGCAGGCCGAGCAGTCCTCCTCACCGAGCGCAGGCGGTCACTGACTGTCCGTCCGGGCCCACCGGAGTTAACGCTGCGGTACGGTAACGTCTCCCTCCAAACGTTGCTTTAGCACGCCGGTTCGAGATGTCTTGCCGGACCGGCTTAAGGGGATCGATGACTGATCTGGGCGGGGGCTACCAGCCCCAGGGCACGCGGCCTTGGCAGCCGGGCGATCCCGGGCCGGGCGGTGCTCCGGGCGACCAGTGGCAGCAGCCGCAGTACGCCCAGGACCAGTACGGCGGAGGCCAGCAGGGCTACCCGCAGCAGCCGCAGCAGTCGTGGCCGCAGCAGCAGCCGCAGTACGGCCAGCAGCCGCAGCCGCAGCAACCCGGCTACCCGCAGCAGGGTCAGTACGGCGGCTACGGGCAGCCGCAGCAGCCGGGTTACCCGCAGCAGCCCCAGCAGCCGCAGTACGGCCAGCAGCAGCAACAGCCCCAGTACGTACAGCAGCCGCAGCCCCAGCAGGTGCAGCAGCCGCGCCGCCCGATGCCGCAGCAGCAGGGCTACCAGCAGCAGCCCCCGCAGCCGGCCGCGCCGCAGCCCGCGGGCCCGGGCCCGGACGGCATCGACTGGGAGGCCGAGGCCGCCGCGTTGGACGCGCCGCAGGTCCGGCCTTCGGTGGCCGAGCCCGAGCCCGAGCAGTGGGCGGACGACGAGGTCGAGGCGCAGCAGGAGCCGGATCAGGAGTCCTTCTTCGGCGATCAGGACGACTCCCGCTCGGCCGAGCGCAACCGCAAGGAGAAGGGCAAGAAGTCCGGCCGCCGCAACAGCGGCGCCTGCCTGGTGGTCGCGCTGGTGCTGCTCGGCGGCGTGGCCGGGGCCGGCTGGTGGGGGTACGGCTTCTACCAGGAGCACTTCGGCCCGCCGCCGGACTTCGCGGGCGCGGGCACCGGCTCGGTGCAGGTGGAGATCAAGCCGGATTCGGCCGGCGGGGTGATGGGCCGGGTGCTCAGGGACGCCGGCGTGGTGAAGAGCATCGACGCGTTCACCTCCGCCTTCAACCGGAACCCCAAGGCGATCACGATCCAGCCGGGCTTCTTCACCCTGCACCACCAGATGTCCGGCGACGAGGCGGTCAAGCTGCTGGTCGAGTCGGCCGGCGGCAACGCGCTGATCGTGCCCGAGGGCCGCAAGGCCGTCGACACCTACGCGCTGATCGACGGCAAGCTCAAGCTCGCACCGGGCACCACCGCGGGAGTGGCCAAGGCCCAGGTGGCGGCCCTCGGCCTGCCGCCGTACGCCAACGGCAACCTCGAGGGCTTCCTGTACCCGACCAAGTACCCGATCAGCCAGGGCATGAAGCCCGAGGACCTGCTCAAGCAGATGGTCGCCAACGCCACCCAGCACTACCAGGAGCTCAACCTGGACGCCGGGGCGCAGAAGATCGGCCTCAAGAGCGGCTACGAGGTGCTCGTCGCGGCCAGCATCCTGCAGGCCGAGGGCAACAACTCGGCCGACTTCGGCAAGATCGCCCGGGTGATCTCCAACCGCCTGAACACCCCCGCGACCCAGGGCAAGCTGCAGCTCGACACCACACTGCAGTACAAGCTGGGCCGCACCAAGTTCACCGTCGCGGAGAAGGACGGTGACAAGAGCCCGTACAACACGTATGTCAACAAGGGCCTGCCGCCGACCCCGATCTCCAACCCCGGTGACGACGCGATCAAGGCGATGCTCAACCCGACGCCGGGCGACTGGGTCTACTTCGTCGCGCTCTCCCCGCAGGAGACCCGCTTCGCGGTCACCTTCGACGCCTTCAAGAAGGACGTCAAGGACTACTGCACCGCCAACAAGTGGGGCTTCGACGAGGCCGCCGGGATGTGCAAGACGTGACGACGCGGCACCGGGCGGCCGTGCTCGGCTCGCCGATCGCGCACTCGCTCTCGCCGGTGCTGCACCGGGCGGGGTACGCGGCGCTCGGGCTGACGCAGTGGCAGTACGGCCGGTACGAGGTGGACGAGGCCGGGCTGCCCGCCTTCGTGGCCGGCCTCGACCCGGCGGAGTGGGCCGGGCTGTCGCTGACCATGCCGTTGAAGCGGGCGATCATCCCGCTGCTGGACGAGGTCAGCCCGACCGCGCTGAGCGTGGACGCGGTGAACACGGTGGTGTTCGGCGCGGACGGCCACCGGCGCGGTGACAACACCGACGTGCCGGGGCTGGTGAACGCGCTCCGCGAGCGCGGGATCGACTCGGTCGAGTCGGCCTCGGTGCTCGGCGCGGGTGCGACCGCCTCCTCGGCGCTGGCCGCGCTCGCCCAGGTCTGCACCGGCGAGGTCACCGTCTACGTGCGCAGCGCCGAGCGGGCCGCCGAGATGCGCGAGCTGGGCGAGCGGCTCGGCCTCAAGCTGCGGACCGCGGACTGGGCGGACGGGGCCTCGGCGCTGGCCGCGCCGCTGACCGTCTCCACCACCCCGGCCGGGGCCACCGACGCGTTCGCCCCGGGGATCACTGGCGCACCCGGCGCGCTGTTCGACGTGCTCTACCACCCGTGGCCGACCGAGCTGGTCACGGCGGTCTCGGCGCGCGGCGCCACCGTGCTGGGCGGCCTCGATCTGCTGGTGCATCAGGCGGTGCTCCAGTTCGAGTACTTCACCGGCGTGGCCGAGGGCCCGCTGGCCGCGATGCGGGCCGCGGGCGAGGCCGCGCTGGCCGGGGCAAGCTGACAAGGTTCGGACCGATCATGTCCGCAACGCGGACCATGCGCCCGATGGCTCCCGGGACGTGAAAGGATCGTGGCGAACGAACGCCCGGCCGCCCGGCCGCTGACGAAGGAGCTCCCGTTGGGTACGTTGCGCTGGCTGACGGCGGGGGAGTCGCACGGCCCCGCACTGGTCGCGACCCTGGAGGGCCTGCCGGCCGGGGTGCCGGTGACCACCGCACTGGTCGCCGACGCGCTGGCCCGTCGGCGGCTCGGCTACGGCCGCGGTGCCCGGATGAAGTTCGAGCAGGACGAGGTCACCTTCCTCGGCGGGGTCCGGCACGGCGAGACCATGGGTTCCCCGGTCGCCGTGATGGTCGGCAACACCGAGTGGCCCAAGTGGGATCAGGTCATGTCGGCCGACCCGGTCGACCCGGAGATCCTCGCGGGTCTGGCCAGGAACGAGGCGCTGACCCGCCCGCGCCCCGGCCACGCCGACCTGGCCGGGATGCAGAAGTACTCGATCGACGAGGCCCGCCCGATCCTGGAGCGCGCCTCCGCCCGGGAGACCGCGGCCCGGGTCGCGCTCGGCGCGGTGGCCCGCTCCTACCTCAAGGCGACCTGCGGCATCGAGATCGTCTCGCACGTGGTCGAGCTGGCCGCCGCCAAGGCCCCGGCCGGTGTGCTGCCGCTGCCCTCCGACGAGGCCCGCCTCGACGAGGACCCGGTGCGCTGCCTGGACCCGGACGCGTCGAAGGCGATGGTCGCCGAGATCGACCAGGCCCACAAGGACGGCGACACCCTCGGTGGCGTGGTCGAGGTGCTGGCGTACGGCGTGCCGGTGGGCCTCGGCTCGCACGTGCACTGGGACCGCCGGCTGGACGCCCGGCTGGCCGCCGCCCTGATGGGTATTCAGGCGATCAAGGGCGTCGAGGTCGGCGACGGCTTCGAGCTGGCCCGGGTGCCGGGCTCGCAGGCGCACGACGAGATCGTGCCGAGCGCCGAGGGCATCAAGCGGACCTCCGGCCGCTCCGGCGGTACCGAGGGCGGCCTGTCCACCGGTGAGCTGCTCCGGGTGCGGGCCGCGATGAAGCCGATCGCGACCGTGCCGCGCGCGCTGCAGACCGTGGACGTGCGCACCGGTGAGGTCGCCAAGGCCCACCACCAGCGCTCGGACGTCTGCGCCGTGCCGGCCGCGGGCATCGTCGCCGAGGCGATGGTGGCCCTGGTGCTGGCCGACGCGGTGGCGGAGAAGTTCGGCGGCGACAACGTCTCCGAGACCCGCCGCAACGTGCAGGGCTACCTCGACAACCTGATCGTCCGATGACCGCACCGCTCGTCGTGCTGGTCGGCCCGCCCGGGGCCGGCAAGAGCACGGTCGGCAGGCTGCTCGCCGAGCGCCTCGACGTCACCTTCCGGGACACCGACCAGGACATCGAGCTGCTCGCGGGCAAGCCGATCCCGGAGATCTTCATCGACGAGGGCGAGCCGCACTTCCGGGCGCTGGAGCTGCGCGCCGTCGAGGCGGCCACCGCCGCGCACGACGGAGTGCTCGCGCTCGGCGGCGGCGCCGTGATGGCGGAGCCGACGCGTGAACTGCTGCGCGGCCTCCCGGTGGTGTTCCTGGAGGTGGCGCTCGGCGACGCGGTCAAGCGGGTCGGCCTGGACGCCCCGCGCCCGCTGCTCGCGGTGAACCCGCGCGCCGCCTGGCGCGAGCTGATGGAGGCCCGCCGCCCGCTGTACCTGGAGGTGGCCACCGCAGTGGTGGCCACCGAGGGCCGTTCGCCGGAGCAGGTCGCGGACGCCGTACTGGAAGCACTGGAGCTGAAGACCCCATGAGCGACACCGTCACCATCCACGTCGGCGGCAGTGCCGGGCACGACCCGTACGACGTGCTGATCGGCCGTCAGCTGCTCGGCGAGCTGGGCCGGCTGATCGGCACCCGGGCCAAGCGGGTGGCGATCATCCACCCCGAGGCGCTGGAGGCCTCGGGCGAGGCGATCCGCGAGGACCTGGCCGCCGAGGGCTACGACGCGATCCTGCTGCAGGTGCCGAACGCCGAGGAGGCGAAGAGCGCCGAGGTGGCCGCGTACTGCTGGTCGGTGCTCGGGCAGACCGGCTTCACCCGCAGCGACGTGATCGTCGGCCTGGGCGGCGGGGCCACCACCGACCTGGCGGGCTTCGTGGCGGCCACCTGGCTGCGCGGGGTGCGCTGGGTGTCGATGCCCACCACGCTGCTCGGCATGGTGGACGCGGCGGTCGGCGGCAAGACCGGCATCAACATCGCCGAGGGCAAGAACATGGTCGGCGCCTTCCACCCCCCGGTGGGTGTGCTGGCCGACCTGGCCACCCTGGAGACCGTGCCCAAGCACGACTACGTCTCCGGCCTGGCCGAGGTAATCAAGTGCGGCTTCATCGCCGACCCGGTGATCCTCGACCTGATCGAGGCCGACCCGGAGGGCGCCAAGACGCCGGCCGGGCAGCACACGGTGGAGCTGATCCGCCGGGCGATCCAGGTCAAGGCCGACGTGGTCTCGGGCGACCTCAAGGAGAACGGCCTCCGCGAGATCCTGAACTACGGCCACACCCTGGGCCACGCGATCGAGCGCAACGAGCGGTACAAGTGGCGGCACGGCGCCGCGATCTCCATCGGCATGGTGTTCGCCGCCGAACTCGGCCGTCTGGCAGGCCGGTTGGACGACGAGACCGCCGACCGGCACCGCACGGTGCTCGGCTCGGTCGGCCTGCCGCTGACCTACCGGGCGGACGCCTGGCCGAAGCTGCTGGACGCCATGAAGATCGACAAGAAGTCGCGCGGCGACCTGCTGCGCTTCATCGTGCTGGACGGTCTGGCCAAGACCTCGGTGCTGGAGGGCCCCGACCCGCAGGTGCTGGTGGCCGCGTACGCCGAGGTGTCGTCGTGAGCCGGGTGCTGGTGCTGAACGGCCCCAACCTGGGCCGGCTCGGCAGCCGGGAGCCGGACGTCTACGGCGCCACCTCGTACGCCGGGCTGGTCGAGCGCTGCACCAAGCTCGGCAAGGAGCTCGGCTTCGAGGTGGAGGTCAAGGAGACCAACTCCGAGCAGCAGATGATCGAGTGGCTGCACTGGGCCGCCGACGAGAAGACCCCCGTGGTGATCAACCCGGGCGCCTTCACGCACTACTCGTACGGGATGCGGGACGCCGCCGCGCAGCGGACCGCCCCGCTGATCGAGGTGCACATCTCCAACCCGTACGCGAGGGAGACCTTCCGGCACAACTCGGTGATCGCCGCGGTCGCCTCCGGCACCATCGCCGGATTCGGGATCGGCAGCTATGAGCTGGCGCTTCGTGCGCTCGCGGAGCAGCTCACCACCCGCTGACGCATGATCAAAAACTCGGTGGCGGGCTGTGCCCGCCACCGGGCCGACGTGTAGTGTCCCCGTCGGGAGGTGCTCAGTGACGCAGTACGCAGGGGGAGGTCAGGTGCCGCCGGGCTATCCGGCCCAGCCGGTCCGGCCGCCGTACCCGCCGCAGGCCGCCACCGGTCACTTCGCCCTTCCGACCGGCGCACCGGTCCAGCTGCCGCCGCCGCAGGCGCCCGCACTCACGCTCGCGGTGCTGCTGATCGGCCCCGCCGGGGCGGGCAAGACCACGGTGGCCAGACACTGGGCCGAGCGCCGCCCGACCGCGACCGCGCACATCAGCCTGGACGACGTCCGGGAGTGGGTGCAGGCCGGGTTCGCCAACCCGCAGTCCGGCTGGAACAACGCCTCCGAGGCGCAGTACCGGCTGGCCCGCCGCACCTGCGGCTTCGCCTGCCGGAACTACCTGGCCAACGGCATCTCCTGCATCATCGACGACGCGGTCTTCCCCGACCTGCCCGCCGTCGGCCTGGGCGGCTGGAAGCGCCACATCGGCCCCGGCATGATCCCGGTGGTGCTGCTGCCCGGCCTCGACTCGGTGCTGGCCAGGAACGCCCGCCGGGCCGGCACCCGCCGCCTGAGCGACGAGGAGGTGGCCCGGATCCACGGGCGGATGGCCGGCTGGTACAACTCCGGGCTGCCGATCATCGACAACTCCCACCTGGACGTCCCGAGCACCGCCGCCGCCCTGGACCAGGTGATAGCGGCCCGGCTGGCCGGCCGCTGACGCCTGCTGTTGCCGCGCTCCGCCTTCGGACAGCTGGTCGGTCGTACGTCCGACCGACAAGGTGCGGGCCATGCCCGCCGATGCAGCCCGGCACCCCGCCCCGGCAGTACTGACCTGCCGTCACTCCGTCGTGGCATCATGATCGGGTTCGACGGAGCGGTCGTGGCTGAGGGGGACGGTGTGGTCGAGGTCGGTGCGATAGCCGGTATCGCGGTGGTGTCGTTGGGGATGGTGCTGACGCCCGGGCCGAACATGATCTATCTGGTGTCCCGGTCGGTGGCGCAGGGGCGCCGGGCCGGGCTGATCTCGCTGGCCGGGGTCGGGGTCGGGTTCCTCACCTACCTGGCGGCGGCGACGGCGGGGATCGCGGCGGTGTTCGCGGTGGTGCCGGAGATCTACCTCGCACTCAAGCTGGCGGGTGCGGCGTACCTGCTCTGGCTGGCCTGGAAGGCCGTGCGGCCCGGGGCCGGATCGGTGTTCACGCCGAAGGAGCTGGCGCCCGACCGGCCGACGCGGCTGTTCCTGATGGGGTTGCTGACCTGTCTGCTCAATCCGAAGATCGCCATCCTGTACGTCTCGCTGCTGCCGCAGTTCGTCGCGCCCGAACGTGGCCATGTCGCGGTGCAGAGCCTGCTGTTGGGGCTGACCCAGATCGCGGTCGGCCTGGCCGGGAACGTGTTCTTCGTCCTGACGGCGGGTTCGGTGGCGGTGTTCTTCGCGCGGCGTCCGCTGTGGCAGCGGGTGCACCGGTACGCGATGGGCACGCTGCTGGGGGCCTTCGCGGTACGGATCGCCGCCGACCGCTCCCAGGCGGTGGCGGCGGCGCCCTGACCCGGTGCGGCCGGGACTGTCGGCCCCGCCTGCGAGAATCGGACGGTCGTCACGCACCCGTCCTGGAGGGGAGAGCTCGTGCCCGAGGGCCACATCATCCACCGTCTCGCGACCGAGCACGCCAAGGCGTTCGCCCACCGGCCCGCCCGGGTGAGCAGCCCGCAGGGGCGGTTCGCGGAGGGCGCGGCACTACTGGACGGGCAGACCGTCGCCGAGGCGGAGGCGCACGGGAAGCACCTGTTCCTGGGGTTCGCCGGTGACCGCTGGCTGCACGTCCATCTCGGGCTGTACGGGGTGTTCACCTTCGGCACCGCCCCGGCGCCCGCGCCGGTGGGGCTGGTGCGGCTGCGGCTGGAGAACGACGAGACGTACTCGGACCTGCGCGGTCCCAACACCTGTGAACTGCTCACCGGCGCCGAGAAGTCGGCGATCCACGCCCGGCTCGGGCCCGACCCGCTGCGCCCCGGCAGCGACCCTGGCCCGGCCTGGGAGCGGATCTCCCGCAGCCGGACCACGGTGGCGGCCCTGCTGATGGACCAGAAGGTGCTGGCCGGCGTCGGCAACGTCTACCGGGCCGAGGTGCTGTTCCGGCTCGGCATCGACCCGCACCGCCCGGGCCGTGACGTGACCCGGGCCGAGTGGGACGCGATCTGGGCCGACCTGGTGGAGCTGATGCACGACGGCGCGGGCATCGGCCGGATCGACACCGTCCGTCCCGAGCACACCCCCGAGGCGATGGGGCGGCCGCCCCGGGTGGACGACCACGGCGGCGAGGTCTACGTCTACCGGCGGGCCGCGATGCCGTGCCTGGTCTGCGGCACCGAGGTGCGGACCGAGACGCACGCGGCCCGCAACCTCTTCTGGTGCCCGCGCTGCCAGCAGCGCTGACCGGCTTAGCGGGGGCTCGATTGTGGCGGCGGCATTGACAGGTCCAGATCACTGTCGGAAGGATGCCGGTGCCACTGTCGGAACCCTCAGCCCCGGAGGCCGCGTTGTCCGCCCGTCCCGTACTGCGCCGAGCGGCCCGCGCCCTCGGTGCCGCCGTCCTGGCCCTCGCGGCCGTCCTGGCCGGAGGCGGCACCGCGCACGCCGACTTCGGCTCCGACTACCACGACCCGATCTCCGCAGCACAGCCGCTGACCAGGCCGGACACCCGGTCCTGCGTGGTCGAGGTGATGCACGAGCGGGCGTTCAAGGACGGCTACGGCAGCCCGGCCGACACCCCGTACAGCGGCTCCCTCACCCCGCCCGCCGACTGTGCAGGGCCCTGGTCCAAGGTGGTCCTCGACCTGCACGGCAGCGTCGCGGGGCGGCAGTTCGACCGGCTGTTCACCGTCCGGGTGGGCGGGGTCGAGGTGCTGATGTCCTCCACGCCCGAGCCCTCCCGGGACGGCATCGAGTGGCGGGTCGAGCGTGATGTGACCCGGTACGCGCCGGTGCTGACGGGCACTCAGCCCTTCGAGTTCGACCTGGCCAACGTCACCGACGGCACCTACACCGGCGTCTTCGTGATCTCGGCCACCTTCACCTTCTACACCGCTTCGGCGAGTTGGCCCGCCGCCCGCACCGCCGACCGGGTGCTCACCGGCGGCGGCTTCACCCTCGACCAGGCGCACCCGGGCACCAGCAGGGAGTTCACCTTCCCGCAGAACCTGGAGCGGCTGACCGCCGAGGTGTACGCACGCGGCGGCGGCGCCTGCGAGGAGTTCGCGTACGCCTCCGCACCCGAGGAGTTCGTCCGGGCCAACCCGGGCCGGGGTTACTGCGGCCAGGGCCCGTTCCGGGAACTGCGGCTCGCGGTGGACGGCCGGGTCGCCGGGGCGGTGTGGCCCTATCCGGTGATCTACACCGGCGGCTGGGACCCGCTGCTCTGGCGGCCCACCCCGGGCATCTTCGCCTTCGACCTGCCCGCGTACCAGGTCGACCTGACCCCGTACGTCGGACTGCTGCTGGACGGCCGCCCGCACGCCGTCTCACTCACCGTCAACGCGGCCGAGCGGCAGAGCAACGACGGCTGGACCGGCCAGCTCAACCTGTTCGCCACCGTCGACCACGGCAGCACCCGCACCTCCGGCGCCCTGACGCAGCACCAGGTCGCCCCCGAGGCCGCCGTACGCACCGAGCTCACCGACCTGGGCGGCGGCAGCGGCGACTGGACGGTCACCGCGGCCCGCCACGACCTGGCCAAGGGCTGGGTACAGACCTCGCACGGCCGGGTCAGCACCGAGGTCAGGAGCGACCGGACCTTCCGCTCCGACCAGCAACTGCGGGACGGCGGCGGCGATCTGACGCTGCACAACCGCACCGACCAGACCTCGACCAGCACCCGCAGGGGCGGCGGCCCGCCGTCCACCAGTACCGTCCAGGAGAGCGCTCCGCTGGACGTCCGCTACCGCTACACGGCCGACGCCGCGGGCAGCACCGACCAGCGCACCGAGATGGTGCTCGGCCACCACCGCACCACGACGGACGACGGCCGCCGCAGCACGGTAAACCACACCTACGCCCCGTCCGCCCACCGGCACGACGGCGACGCGACCGTCCGCACCGGCGGCTCGGTGGAGACCTACCGCAGCACCGGGCCGGACGGTCCGTACGGGCGCACCATCACCACCCGGGACGGCTGGCCGGTCTGATGGGCGACCTCAGCCGCCCAGGGCCTGCTGGATCGCCGCGGTGTCCTTGGTCCAGGCGAACGACGCCAGGGTCTCCGCTTCCTCTTCCTCGTCCGTGGCCGTCTCCGCTCCGAGCGTGCCGACCCAGTCCCGGACCTGCTGCGCCAGCGCCGTGTCGGTGCTGCGCAGGGCGGCGAGCCAGCGGGAGGCCAGCTCGGTCCAGGCCGGGCCGGTGCCGGTGAAGTGGAGCTGGAAGCGCGGGTGGGCGAGCAGCCAGTTCTTCACCGTCGGCGCCTTGTGGGTGGCGTAGCTGTCGCAGATCAGGTGGACCTGGAGGCCGGCCGGGACGGTGTTCTCCAGGTTGTCCAGGAACTTGCGGAACTCCACCGCCCGGTGCCGGCGGTGCAGTGAGCCGACCACCTGACCGTCGGTCAGTTCGAGGACCTCGGCCAGGCCCCGGTCGGGGTTGCCCGCGTAGCCGGTGGCGCTGCGCCGGTTCTCGTCCACGCAGACCACCAGGGCCCGCTCCGGCGGGGCGAGGTAGAGGCCGACCACGTCGTGGGCGCGGTCCAGCGCGAGCGGGTCGGTGGCCAGCGTGACGGCCTCGGTGCGCTGCGGGGCCAGGTCGAAGGCGCGCCAGACCTTGGCGACGGTCTGCTGCGAGACCCCGGTCCGCTCGGCCAGCTCACGGGCCGTCCACTGGGTGCCCAGGCGGGGCTTCTTGCCGAGCGTCTCACCGACCACCTTGGCGATCTGCTCGTCCGTCATGGTGCGCGGGCCGCCGGCCCGCAGCTCCTCGGAGAGCCCGGCCAGGCGCTCGGTCAGGAAGCGCTTGCGCCACTTGTTGACCGACTCCCGGGAGGCGTTCAGCTCGGCGAGCACGGTGTCCACCGGTACCGGCTTCGCGGCCTTGCCCTGCCCGGCGGAGGCGAGCACGATCTTGGCCCGCATCCCCATCGCGGTGGGCCGCTGCGCCAGCCCTTCCAGGGCGGAGCGCTCGGCGGCGGTCAGGTCGAACAAGGTGGTCTTGGATACGGTGCGTACGGTGCGTGCCATCCCGCAACTATAGGGACACCGGGCAGGTCAGCCCGCCGCCAGTAGCAGCGTCCCGGCCAGCGCGAGGCCCGCGCCGACCACCTGGACCCGCAGCAGACGCTCCTTGAGCAGGCCGAGCGCCATCAGCGCGGTGACCACCGGGTAGAGCGAGGCGAGCACCGCCGCGACGGCTGCCGAGCCGCTGTGCGAGGCGGCGGCGTACGCGCCGTTGGCGGCCACGTCGGCCAGGCCGACGGCGGTCAGCGGCAGCAGGTGGCGGCGGGCCACCGCCAGGT
>NZ_JBFUMY010000090.1:0-32802 GCF_054049135.1 Kitasatospora sp. P5_F3
TCTAAGCGGGAAGCCTGCTTCGAGATGAATATTCCCATAAGCGGGAAGCCTGCTTCGAGATGAATATTCCCACCTCCTTGAGAGGGTAAGGCTCCCAGTAGACGACTGGGTTGATAGGCCGGATGTGGAAGCCCTGTAAGGGGTGGAGCTGACCGGTACTAATAGGCCGAGGGCTTGTCCTCAGACGCTCGCGTTCACTGTGTGGTTCCCGGGTAGCGAACAGCTATCGCCGGTGAAAAACCACTTAATAAACTAAAAAGTGTGTGTTTCGCTGAATACCCGATAGGGTTTCGGTGGTCATAGCACGAGGGAAACGCCCGGTTACATTCCGAACCCGGAAGCTAAGCCTCGTAGCGCCGATGGTACTGCAGGGGGGACCCTGTGGGAGAGTAGGACGCCGCCGAACAAGTATTCAAAGGCCGTTGGCCCCAGCGAATCGCTGGGGCCAACGGCCTTTTTTGTTTTTCCCGGAGCACACAGGCCACCGCCCGACAGCGGATGGTGGCCGGATGCCGGACAATGGAGCTGGTGTGTGGCCACGCGGGCCCCACCACACCGCACCGGGCGATGTCGTCGCCCTGGCCGCGCGGTCGAGCAGAAGAAGCAGAAGGAGTCACCACGATGTCGAACCCTCCCCAGGACCGTCCCGACCGCCGATCGGACGACGGCCGCGGCTACGAGCCCCGGTCGCGTGGGGGTTTCTCCAACGACCGTGGTGGCCGGCCGTCGGGTGACCGTCCGTCGTACGGCAACCGTGATGACCGTGGCGGTCGCCCGTCGGGTGACCGTCCGTCGTATGGCAACCGTGACGATCGTGGTGGTCGTCCCTCGGGTGACCGTCCGTCCTACGGTGGCGGTCGCCCGTCGGGTGACCGTCCGTCGTACGGCAACCGTGATGACCGTGGTGGCCGTCCCTCGGGTGACCGTCCGTCCTACGGTGACCGTCGCCCGTCCGGTGACCGTCCGTCGTACGGCAACCGTGACGACCGTGGTGGCCGCCCGTCGGGTGACCGTCCGTCCTACGGTGACCGTCGCCCGTCGGGTGACCGTCCGTCGTACGGCAACCGCGATGACCGTGGTAGCCGCCCTTCCTTTGGTGACCGTCCCTCTGGTGGTGGCCGTCCTTCGTACGGCGACCGTCCCTCCGGTGACCGTCCGTCGTACGGCAACCGTGACGACCGTGGTGGTCGTCCCTCGGGTGACCGTCCGTCCTACGGTGACCGTCGCCCGTCCGGTGACCGTCCCTCGTACGGCAACCGTGATGACCGTGGTGGCCGYCCSTCGGGTGACCGTCCGTCGTACGGCAACCGTGATGACCGTGGTGGCCGCCCCTCGTACGGTGACCGTCCCTCTGGTGGTGGGTTCCGTCGTGACGATCGCCCCTCCGGTGACCGTCCCTCGTACGGTGACCGTCCCTCTGGTGGTGGGTTCCGTCGTGACGATCGCCCCTCCGGTGACCGTCCCTCGTACGGTGACCGTCGCCCGTCGGGTGACCGTCCCTCTTACGGCAACCGTGATGACCGGCCGCGTCGTGATGACCGTCCGTCGGGCGACCGTCCGTCCTACGGCAACCGTGACGATCGCGGTGGCCGTCCCTCGTACGGTGACCGTCCCTCTGGTGGTGGCCGTCCCTCGTACGGCGACCGTCCCTCCGGTGACCGTCGTCCCTCGGGCGACCGCCCGTCCTACGGTGACCGTCGTCCGTCGGGTGACCGTCCCTCGTACGGAAACCGTGATGACCGTGGCGGCCGTCCGTCCTACGGTGACCGCCCCTCGGGTGACCGCCCGTCGTACGGCAACCGTGATGACCGTGGTGGTCGTCCCTCGGGTGACCGTCCGTCCTACGGCAACCGTGACGATCGTGGCGCCCGTCCCTCGTACGGTGACCGTCGTCCCTCGGGCGACCGCCCGTCCTACGGTGACCGTCGTCCGTCGGGTGACCGCCCGTCCTACGGCAACCGTGACGATCGTGGCGGCCGCCCCTCGGGTGACCGTCCCTCGTACGGCAACCGCGATGACCGTGGCGGCCGCCCCTCGGGTGACCGTCCCTCGTACGGCAACCGTGACGACCGTGGCGGCCGCCCCTCCGGTGACCGCCCGTCGTACGGCAACCGCGATGACCGGCCGCGTCGTGACGAGGGGTCGGACTACGACGACCGGCGGGGCAACTTCGAGCCGGTCAGGCGGCTGCCGATTCCGGAGGATGTCACCGGGTTCGAGCTGGACGGCGATGTCCGCCAGGACCTGAAGAGCCTGCCGAAGACCCTCGCGGACGATGTCGCGCGCAACCTGGTGATGGTGGCCCGGACGCTCGACACCGACCCCGAGGAGGCGTACCAGTACTCCCGCGTCGCGCTGCGCCTGGCCTCCCGGGTCGCCTCGGTCCGTGAGGCGGCGGGGTTCGCCTCGTACGTGACGCAGCGGTACGCGGAGGCGCTGACCGAGTTCCGTGCTGCGAAGCGGATGACCGGTCGGGCGGATCTGTGGCCGGTGATGGCGGACTGCGAGCGTGGTCTGAGCCGTCCGGAGCGGGCGCTGGCGATGGCCGGTGAGCCCGAGGTGAAGCAGCTGGACAAGGCCGGCCAGGTCGAGATGCGGCTGGTCGCGGCGGGTGCCCGTGGCGACATGGAGCAGTACGAGGCCGCAGTGGTGACGCTGCAGAGCCCCGAGCTGGCCTCCAACACCATCCAGCCGTGGACCGCGCGACTGCGGTACGCCTACGCCGAGGCGCTGATCGCGGCCGACCGTGGCGACGAGGCCCGTGAGTGGTTCGCCAAGGCGGCCGAGGCGGACACCGACGGGCAGACCAACGCCTCCGAGCGGCTCGCCGAGATCGATGGCCTGGAGTTCACCGACGCGCTCGACCCCGAGATGGCGGACGAGAACGGCCGCGAGATCGTGGACGTCGAGGATGTCGAGGGCGATGTCGAGGACGAGGACGACGAGCTGGACCAGCTCGCGGACGAGGCCTCCGACGACGAGGACGACCGGGGCGAGCAGGACGAGCAGGACGAGCGGGACGACAGGGACGCCGACGACGAGATCGTCGAGGAGCGCCCGCGCCGTCGGATCGCCATGGACGACACCGGCGACGACAAGGTGATCTACGAGGACGAGGAGGACGTCGAGGAGTACTACGACGAGGACGACCTCGAGATCGACGAGGTCGACGACGTCCGGGACTCCGGCGACCGCCGCTGACACCGCAGGACAGCACATGGGAAAGGCCCCGACCGCACACGCGGTCGGGGCCTTTCCCATGTAGTTCGAGGCTGCGGAGCACCAGTCCGGTGGCCGGTTTCGGGCCGAAGGAGGTGGACTTCCGGGGCATCGTGACGCCCTGTTCGGCCAGCCGGCGCACCACGCTCTCCTCCACCGGGTGCAGCAGGACGGCCGTGCCGCCGGTCCGGGCGGCCTCGCGTTCGGCGGCGGCTGCGGCGTGCAGGTAGCCGATGTCGTCGGGGCCGTCCGGGATCTGCCAGGTGTGGTCGAGCAGGGTGGCGTGCAGGACGGTGGCGTCCAGGTGGCGCCACTCCTCCGGCTTGTCGGCCGGGACGGTGGCGGTGAGCAGTGCCTCGTCCGGCTCGCTGATCAGCCGGAAGACCGAGTCCCCGGCGGTCAGCAGGAAGGCGTTGCCGCCCTGTCGCTTGGCGTCGGCGAGGGCCCGGAGGGCGTGCTCCAGCGGGCCGGGCACCTCCTTGACCTGCCAGTGGTCGCCCAGCCCGGCCAGGGCCTCGGCGATCGGCAGCCGGTACAGCACCCGGTGGATGGCCCGGACCCGGAGCGGGTAGCGGGCGGTGTCCACCAGCAGCACCATGCCGCGGTCCCAGGGGCTGCGGGGCAGATGACGGTGCTCGCGCTGGAGCCGGAGGTACATCTCCCAGCGGTGGTGTCCGTCGGCGATCAGCGCCCGACAGGTCGCCAGATCCCGGGTCACCTCGGCGAGTTCGGCCGGGTCGGTGACGGCCCAGAGCCGATGGTGGGTGC
The DNA here is from genome assembly GCF_054049135.1 of Kitasatospora sp. P5_F3. Lineage (NCBI taxonomy): Bacteria > Bacillati > Actinomycetota > Actinomycetes > Kitasatosporales > Streptomycetaceae > Kitasatospora > Kitasatospora sp. P5_F3. The sequence continues at coordinate 3,988 of NZ_JBFUMY010000090.1, forward strand.
CGTCGATGGTGGTCGTGGTGAGCAGCGGTTCGCCCAGGACGGTGCGTTCGATCACCTGGGCGGCGCCGCCGTGGCCCCGGTAGGTGAGCAGCAGCGGTTCGAGGTTGGCCTTGGTGGTGCGCATCAGGCCGACCCGGTCGGCGACCGGACGGGGCATCACGTCCTCGTGCGGCAGCACCACCCCGGCCTCCCGGCCGCTGACCGCGAGGGAGCCGATCAGTCCGCGCTGCAGCAGGCCGTCGGTGCGCTGCTCGTAGACGTAGAGCGCGGCCTCCGGGTCGGGGGCGAGGACGCCCTCGCGCTGCCAGTCGGTGAGCAGCCGGGCCGCGTGCCGGTACCGGGTGTCGCGGTCGGGGCGGTCGCCGCTGTCGTCCGGTTCGGGGCGGGGCAGGATCAGCCGGACGATGTTGTACGGATCGGCGGTCTCCAGGTCGAGCCGCCGGTTCGGATCCACCACGTCGTACGGCGGTGAGGTGACAGCTGCCAGGTTTCCCACCCGGTCGGGGCGGTACCGCAGGCCACGGAACGGGGAGAGGGACAGCCCCGCGGTGGCGACGTGCCCGGGGTCTCCGGGGCCGCCTGCCGGAGCTGGGGCTCCACTGTCTGCACTGGGTGTCGTCATCCTGGGCATGGTAATCGGGTATGTGCTGTTCAGTGATCACAAGTGCCCGAGACCGCTCGGAGGGGTGTGTCGGACCGGGTGGCAGGTGGCGGAGGGAGCTGGGGCAGGGATGAGCGGAAGCGACGGGGTCCCCGAGGGCGGGGTCTACGACTGGTTCCGGCGCGGGGCGCAGTTGTTGGGGCAGGGGCATCCGGCGGCGGCGGTGCAGCTGCTGGCCAGGGCGGCCGAGGCGGAGCCGGAGTCGCGGAGCATCCGGGAGATGCTGGCCCGGGCGCTGTTCGACGCGGGGCGGTTCCGGGAGGCGATGGAGAACTTCAGGGCGGTGGCGTTGGCCGATCCGTCGGACGACTACGCTCAGTTCGGATGGGGCGTGGCGGCGGCCCGGCTGGGTGACTTCGAGACCTCGGCCGAGCATCTCGCGCTGGCGGTCGCGATGCGCCCCGGGGCCGAGCACTACCGGGCGGCGTTGCGGCAGACCAGGGCGACCCTGGCTGCCCGGGCCGGCGCGTACGGCCCGCTCCGGCCGGGTGCCCCGGGCTATCAGGGCGAGGCAGAGCAGGACACCGGCTGACGGTGTGTGACAGCTGACGACTACCGAGGATGAGGTGCAGTGGGTATGACGGAGACCGCGACCGGAGCAACCGGCCGGGTACGGACCGCTCCCGGGGGATCCGACCTCCCGCTGACCGAGGAGTACGACACCGCGCTGCTCGACCTGGACGGCGTGGTGTACGCCGGTCCGAACGCGATCGACCACGCGGCCGATTCGCTGGCGGTGGCCCGGGACGGCGGGATGCGGTTGGCGTACGTCACCAACAACGCCTCCCGGCCGCCCCGGGTGGTGGCCGAGCACCTGACCGAGCTGGGCATCCCGGCCGAGCCGGCTGACGTGATCAACTCCGCCCAGGCGGCGGCCCGGCTGGTCGCCGAGAAGGTCCCGGCCGGGGCGAAGGTACTGGTCGTGGGCGGTGCCGGGCTGGTCGAGGCGCTGGCCGAGCACGGGCTGGTGGCGGTCAGTTCGCTGGCGGAGGAGCCGCTCGCGGTGGTGCAGGGGTACGACCCGTCGGTGGGCTGGCAGCAGCTCGCCGAGGCCTCGTACGCGGTCGCCTCCGGCCTGCCGTGGGTGGCCTCGAACACCGACCTGACGGTGCCGACCGCGCGCGGGATCGCGCCCGGGAACGGGACGCTGGTGGCGGCGGTACGGACGGCCACCGGGGTGGAGCCGGAGGTGGCGGGGAAGCCGCTGCCGCCGATGCACCGGGAGACGGTGATCCGGACCGGGGCGCAGCGTCCGCTGGTGGTCGGCGACCGGCTCGACACCGACATCGAGGGTGCCTGGAACGGTGGGGTGGACAGCCTGCTGGTCTTCACCGGGGTGACGACGCCCGCGCTGCTGCTGGACGCTCCGGTGGAGCACCGGCCGACGTATCTGGCGGCGGACCTGCGGGGGCTGCTGACGGTGCATCGGGCGGCGGTCGCGGTGGACGGCGGCTTCGAGTGCGGGGGGTGGCGGGCCTGGGCGGAGGACGGGGTGCTGCGGGTGTCCGGCGCGGGGGAGGACCGGTACGACGGGCTGCGGGCGCTCTGTGGTGCAGCCTGGACGGCGGGGCCGGGGCTGGACGGGCGGAAGGCGCTCGCCGAGTTGGGCTTCTAGATTTGGCAGGAGGCTCGGTCACTGCGAAAGCTCCTGACCACCTACGTACGGATCACCTTGCATGGGTCGGCGTCGCAGTTCCCCGAGCCCCTGGGTAGTGGACGGCTGAGCGCCTGCCGAAGTTCAGAGCAAGGTGCGCAGGCGCAGCAAGTCGCGGAAGCCGGCTTCGAGCTTGATGCGGCCGGAGGCCCAGGCGGAGGCGAACTTGAGGGTGCCGCCGACCATGGCGATCAGGTCGTCGCTGGTCATGGTGAGGCGGATCTCGGCCTTGGCGGGAGGTGGGCCGGGGGTCTCGACCACGTCGGTGATCCGGCCGTCCTGGAGGCGGCCGGAGAAGGTCAGGTCGAGGTCGGTGATCCGGCAGGTCAGCGAGCGGTCGAGGGCGGCGGCCTGGCGGACCTCGCCGTTGGTGCCGGCGAGGTTGCGGCTGAGCTGCTCGAGTGCGCTGCGGCACTCCTCGGTGCTGGCCATTGCTGCTGATCTCCGTCCCTGGGCGCTGCGGCTGGCTGCCCACGCTATCGCAGCGCCTGGACCGTCCCGGCGGCGCGGGAGACGGTAGCGTCGGGTGCGAGGGTTCGGAGACGGCACGGAGGAGGTAGGCCGAGATGCTGCGGGATGCGGTGCGTGGGGTGGTCGTGGTGGCCACCGAGGTCGCCGAGGAGGCCGGCAAGCGGGTGGCCGGGCTGCTGGAGCGGTCGGGGGTGAACGTGGCGGCGCTGGAGCAGTTCCCGCCGTCCGTGAAGACCTTGCAGACGCTGGCCGAGGAGGCCGTGACGGCCGGCCGGGCCGGGCTCGATCTGGCGGTCGGGGTGACCCGTGGCGAGGTGGAGCGGGTCTTCGAGAAGGTCGGCGACCAGGTGGTGAAGGTCGGCGTGGTGCTGAGCTTCCTGGAGAGCAGGCTCCGTGAGGTGGAGGAGACCGCTCCGACGCCGGCTCAGGAGGCCCGTGCGGGCGGCCTGTTCGAGGCCGGCTGGGAGGAGGAGGTCCGTCCGGCCGAAGCCGAGGCCGAGGCCGAGCCCGAGCCCGAGCCTGAGGAGGTGCCGGCGTGGGCCTGGGCGGACGAGGAGCCGGAGCCGGTCGCGCCCCCGGTGAAGCGGGCACCGGCGAAGAAGAGCGCACCGGCGAAGAAGGCCACGGCTGCGAAGAAGGCCACGGCGGTCAAGAAGACCCCGACGGCGAAGAAGACCACCGCCACCAAGAAGACGACCGCCAAGAAGGCCGCCCCCAAGAAGCCCGCCGGTGACTGACCTCGGAGAGGACGGTTTCGTCCCCACCGGCCGCCCCGAGGTGGATGCGGTGCTGGCCCGGCTGGGCGAGCTGGACGGGGCGGAGACCGGAGTGCACGTGGCGGTGTACGAAGATGTACACCAGCGGCTCGCGGACACGCTTGCCGCCCTTGACCGGTAGGACCCGGTCGTACCAGTAACAGGAGACGGAACCCCAGTGGCAGTGGCACGACGCCGACTCGACGCGGAGCTGGTCCGCCGCAAGCTGGCCCGTTCGCGTGAACACGCGAGTGAGCTGATCGCGGCGGGCCGGGTGACCGTCGGCGGCACCACCGCGACCAAGCCGGCCACCCAGGTGGAGACGGCGGCGGCCGTGGTGGTGGCAGCGGATGCGAACGACCCGGACTACGTCTCGCGGGGCGGCCACAAGCTGGCCGGTGCGCTGGCGGCGTTCCTGCCGCAGGGGCTGGTGGTGGACGGGCGCCGGGCGCTGGACGCGGGTGCGTCCACCGGTGGCTTCACGGATGTGCTGCTGCGTTCGGGCGTCGCGCACGTACTCGCGGTGGACGTCGGGTACGGGCAGCTGGCGTGGTCGCTGCAGAGCGACGACCGGGTGACCGTGATGGACCGGACGAACGTCCGGGAGCTGACCCTGGAGCAGATCGGCGGGGAGCCGGTCGACCTGGTGGTGGGTGACCTGTCGTTCATCTCGCTCGGCCTGGTGCTGCCCGCGCTGGCGCGGTGCTGCGCCGAGGACGCGGACCTGGTGCTGATGGTCAAGCCGCAGTTCGAGATCGGCAAGGAGCGCCTCGGCAGCGGCGGCGTGGTGCGCAGCCCCGAGCTGCGGGCCGAGATGGTCCGTCAGGTGGCCGCTCAGGCCTGGGCGTCGGGCCTGGGGGTGCGGGCGGTGACGGCGAGTCCGCTGCCGGGGCCTTCGGGCAATGTGGAGTACTTCCTGTGGCTGCGCCGGGACGCTGCGCAGCTCGACCCGGCCGAGGCGGACCGGGCGGTCGCGGAGGGGCCCCGATAGGGTGCGACGCAGACGTCCGGTCAGCGCGAGCGCGGTGGCCGCACGGGGCAACGGCGACCCGGCAGGCGTAGGGAGAGGGCAGCAGCATGGGCGAGGGACGCACGGTCTTCCTGATTGCGCACACCGGACGGGAGACCGCGCTGCGCAGCGTCGAGGCGTTGGTGCAGGGTCTGTTGAAGGCCGGGATCAGAATCCGGCTGCTGGCGGCCGAGGCGGTCGGTCTCGATCTGCCGGACGGGGTCGAGCGGGTCGAGGGCGGGCACGGTGCCGCGGACGGCTGTGAGCTGATCCTGGTCGCGGGCGGGGACGGCACGCTGCTGCGCGGGGCGGAGCTGGCCCGGGAGTCCGGGCTGCCGATGCTGGGCATCAACCTGGGCCGGGTGGGCTTCCTGGCGGAGGCCGAGCGGGACGATCTGGCGGTGGTGGTCGAGCGGGTGGTGGACGCCGACTACGAGATCGAGGACCGGATGACCCTCGACGTACTGGTGCGGACCAACGGCGATGTGGTGTACGAGGGCTGGGCGCTGAACGAGGCGTCGGTCGAGAAGGCGGCCCGGGAGCGGATGCTGGAGGTGGTGACCGAGGTGGACGGCCGGCCGGTCTCCAACTTCGGCTGCGACGGGGTGGTGCTCTCCACGCCGACCGGTTCGACGGCGTACGCCTTCTCGGGTGGTGGCCCGGTGGTCTGGCCGGAGGTGGAGGCGCTGCTGATGGTGCCGATCAGCGCGCACGCGCTGTTCGCCCGGCCGCTGGTGACCTCGCCGAACTCGGTGCTGGCGGTGGAGGTGCAGCCGAAGACCCCGCACGGGGTGCTCTGGTGCGACGGCCGCCGGTCGGTCGAACTCCCGGCCGGGGCACGGGTGGAGGTCCGCCGGGGCCGGACGCCGGTGCGGCTGGCCAGGCTGCACCGGGCGCCGTTCACCAACCGGCTGGTGGCCAAGTTCGCGCTGCCGGTGACGGGTTGGCGCGGGCGCAGCGGCTGCTGACGGGCGCCGCCCCCCAACCGACGCAGGGTCTAAGTCAGACCGCGAGCGGCAGGTTGGTGTCGAGGCCGTTCCAGCGGCCGGTGGCGGCGAGTTCGGCGGTGGCGGCCAGCCGGGCGACCGCTTCGGCGGCGGCCGGGCCCGGGACGGTGAGCGGGATCCGGATGTGGTGTTCGAAGGCGCCGTCCACGCCGAACCTGGATCCGGCGGCGATCCGGACCCCGGTCTGTTCGCCGGCCTGGGCGAGGGCGCTGCCGGACAGGCTGCCGGTGCCCACCCAGAGTGCCAACCCGCCCGGGGGCAGGGTCACTTGCCAGTGCGGGAGCTGCTCGCGCAGGGCGGCGGCCAGGCCCTCGGCGCTGGTCCGTAGCCGTTCGTGCCGGTCGGCCCTGATCGCGGGCAGCTGCTCGGTGAGCATCTCGGCGGCGATCAGCTGGTCGAGCACCGGGCTGCCGATGTCGGTGTAGACCCGGTCGGTGGCCAACTGCCGTACCAGGGCGGCGTTGGCGCGTACCCAGCCGATCCGCAGGCCACCCCAGAGGATCTTGCTGGCCGAGCCGACGGTGACCACCTGGGCGCTCCGGTCGAGTGCGGCCATCGGACGCGGCATGGTCAAGTCGCCGAGGCCCCAGTCCAGTTCGGCCGGGGTCTCGTCGACCAGCACGGTGGTCCCGGCCGACCGGGCGGCGGTCAGCAGGGCCCGCCGCTGCTCCTCGTCCACCAGGGCGCCGGTGGGGTTGTGGAAGTCCGGGATCACGTACGCGAGCCGGGGCGCGGCGCCGCGCAGCACCCGCTGCCACTCGGGCAGGTCCCAGCCGGGCCCGGCGTACGGGACCGGGACCAGCCGGGCCTCGGCGCGGCGCAGCGCCTGCAGGGTGTGGGCGTAGCTGGGCGCCTCGACGGCGACCCGGTCGCCGCGGCTCAGCAGGGCGCGCCGGACCAGCTGGAGGGCGGCCATCGCGCCGGTGGTGACCAGGATCTGGTCGGGGGTGGTGGGCAGTCCGCGCTCGGTGTAGCGGCGGGCGATCGCCTCCCGCAGCACCGGGACGCCGGTCGGGAAGTTGCCGTGCCCGGCGGCGTACGCGGGCAGCTGCTCGACCGCGCGGGCGGCGGCCAGGCCGAGGTACGGCTGCGGGGCGGGCAGTGCGGCCACGCCGAGGTCGAGGGTGCGGTCGCGCTCGTCCGGCGGCACCGGGTGCAGGGCGTCGGTGGGCGGCCGGCTGCCCTCGGGCAGGGTGGTCCAGCTGCCGGAGCCGCGGCGGCTGCGCAGGTACCCCTCGGTGCGCAGCGCCTCGTACGCGGTGGCCACGGTGGTGCGGCTGAGTTCCAGCGCCTGGGCCAGTTCGCGTTCGGCGGGCAGTCGGGCGCCGACCGGCAGGCGGCCCTCGGAGACCAGCAGTCTGACCTGCCCGGCCAGCGTCCGGTAGGCGGGCCGGTGACCGCCGCTCTCGGGCAACCGGGTGCCGCGCAGCAGGCGGGCCAGCGCGGGCGGGGTCACGGTGCTCTGCCACTCGGCCATCTGAATCAGTCCAGTCGAGAGGAATTGGCCCTGGCTGGTGGCCAGGTGGACTCCCCATGATGGCAGGGCGGCCGTCGAGCCGCCACACCCCTGGCCCCACAGCATCCGAAGGAGCCACCCATGGCCACCCTCTCCGCCGTCCCCCGGACCACCTGGAGCACCGACCGGCTGGGCCGCCGGTTGCCCCAACTCCTGCTCGGCCTCTGGCTCTACGGCACCAGCCTGGGCGTGATGGTGCGGGCCGGCCTCGGGGTCAACCCCTGGGACGTGCTGAACCAGGGCATGGTGCACCACTTCGGCCTGAGCATCGGGAACTGGGTCACCATCATCGGCGCGCTGGTGCTGCTGCTCTGGATCCCGCTCCGGCAGGTTCCCGGCATCGGCACGATCGGCAACGTGCTGATCCTCGGGGTGGCGATGGACCTCACCATGGGCGTGCTGGACACGCCCGGGAACTGGCCCGCCAGGATCGCCCTGCTTGCCACCGGCATCCTGCTCAACGGCCTGGCCACCGGCCTCTACATCGGTGCCCGGTTCGGCCCCGGCCCCCGGGACGGGCTGATGACCGGACTACAGCGCAGGACCGGCCGCTCGGTGCGCCTGATCCGCACCGGTATCGAACTGACCGTGCTGGCCATCGGTGTCCTGCTCGGCGGCACGGTGGGCGTCGGCACCGTCGCGTACGCGCTGGCGATCGGGCCGCTGGCCCAGTTCTTCCTGCGCTGGTGCACCGTCCCGGAGGGCCGGTAGCAGTACGGCCGACTTCCGGGCGACATACCTCGCGCAGCGCCCGAAAGGGATGAACTTGCCCGCCCGGGGCCGGTGCTCGTCGCGCGGCGGGGCCGGAACCTCGTAAGGTCGTCACCGTGTTGGACGAGATGCGGATACGGGATCTTGGCGTCATCGACGACGCGGTGGTCGAACTGGCGCCCGGCTTCACCGCCGTCACCGGTGAGACCGGGGCGGGCAAGACCATGGTGGTGACCAGCCTCGGGCTGCTGCTGGGCGGCCGGGCCGACCCGGCGCTGGTGCGGCGCGGCGCGGACCGGGCCGTGGTCGAGGGACGGCTCTCGCTGCCGCCCGGCTCGGCGGTGTTGGCGCGGGCCCTGGAGGCCGGCGCCGAACTGGACGACGGCGCGCTGCTGCTCAGCCGTACCGTCTCCGCCGAGGGCCGCTCGCGCGCCCACGTCGGCGGCCGGTCCGTGCCGGTCGGCCTGCTGGCCGAGCTGGGCGAGGACCTGGTGGCCGTGCACGGCCAGACCGACCAGCAGCGGCTGCTCCGGCCGTCCCGCCAGCGCGGCGCGCTGGACCGGTACGCGGGCGCCGCGGTGGCCGGGCCGCTGGCCCGCTACCGGGAGACCTACCGGGCGCTGCGCGAGGTGGCCGCCACCCTGGACGAGCTGACCGTCCGGGCCAGGGAGCGGGCCCAGGAGGCCGACCTGCTGCGGTTCGGCCTGGACGAGGTCGCCGCCGCCGAACCGGTCGCCGGCGAGGACACCGAGCTGGCCGCCGAGGCCGAGCGGCTCGGCCACGCCGACGCGCTCTCCTCCGCCGCCACCCTGGCGCACGCCGCCCTGGCCGGGCACCCGAGCGACCCCGAGGCGGTGGACGCGGGCACCCTGGTGGCCCAGGCCCGCCGCGCGGTGGACGGCGTCCGCCAGCACGACGAGCGCCTGGCCGGTCTGGCCGACCGGCTGAACGAGGTCGGCTACCTGCTGACCGACGTGGCCCAGGACCTGGCCGGGTACGCCGACGACCTGGACGCCGACCCGGTCCGGCTGGCCGCGGTCGAGGAGCGCCGCTCGGTGCTGGCCCAGCTGCTGCGCAAGTACGGCGGCCCGGAGAACACCCTGGCCGAGGTGCTGGCCTGGGCCGAGAACGGCTCCGCCCGGCTGGCCGAGCTGGACGGCGACGACGACCGGATCGAGCGGCTGACGGAGCAGCAGACGACGCTGCGTCAGGAACTGACCGAGCTGGCGGCCGAGGTCTCGGCGGCCCGGCAGGCCGCGGCCGGCCGGTTCGCCGAGGCGGTCTCCGCCGAGCTGACCGAGCTGGCCATGCCGCACGCCCGGGTCACCTTCGACCTGGCCCGCACCGACGACCCGGCCGGGCTCGAGCTGGACGGCCGTACGGTCGCCTTCGGCTCGCACGGGGTCGACGAGGTGGAGGTGCTGCTCGCCCCGCACCCCGGCGCCTCGCCGCGCCCGATCGCCAAGGGCGCCTCGGGCGGTGAGCTGTCCCGGGTGATGCTGGCCGTCGAGGTGGTGTTCGCGGGCGCCGACCCGGTGCCGACCTACCTCTTCGACGAGGTGGACGCGGGCGTCGGCGGCAAGGCCGCGGTCGAGATCGGCCGCCGGCTGGCCAAGCTCGCCGAGACCGCCCAGGTGGTGGTGGTCACCCACCTTCCGCAGGTGGCGGCCTTCGCCGACCGGCACCTGGTGGTGGAGAAGACCCACGACGGCACGGTGACCCGCAGCGGCGTCAAGGTGCTCTCCGACGAGCAGCGGGTACGCGAACTCTCCCGGATGCTGGCGGGTCTGGAGGACTCCGAGCTCGGCCGGGCCCACGCGGAGGAGTTGCTGGCGACCGCCCGCGCGCCCCGGCTCGGCTGAGGGGCCGGGTTGAGGGGTCGGTGGGGGCGCTGTCCGGACGGACCCCCGACACGTAGGGGTGCCGACTGTCCAAGAGGGCGCCGGACCTGGCATGGTGGCCGCTGGACACTGACTGACCAGTTCATGATCGAGTCGGAGCGAGACGACGTGGACCCTTTCGCCACCAGGGCCGGCAAAGGCACCGAACCGGGGCAGCTGCACGTGGTGCTGGTGCTCTCCGCGGCCAGCGGGGGCGTCGGCGCCCATGTGCGTTCACTGGCCCAGGGCCTGGTCGCGCACGGCGTGGCCGTGACCGTCTGCGCCCCCGGCGGCACCGACACGCTGTTCGGTTTCTCCCGGACCGGCGCCCGGTTCCACCTGGTCGACATCACCCCCACCTCCGGGGCCCGCAGCGACGCCACCGCGATCGGTGAACTCCGGCGCGCCTTCACCGGCGCCGACATCGTGCACGCGCACGGCCTGCGGGCCGCGCTGCTGGCCGACCTGGCGCTGCGCACCGCGGGCCGCTTCCCCGGCCTGCGCCCGGAGACCCCGCTGGTGGTGACGTCCCATCACGCGATGCTGGCCACCGGACTCGACCGCCGCCTGCAACGCCTGATGGAGCGTCGGGTGGCCCGCTCCGCCGACCTGGTGCTCGGCGCCTCCTCCGACCTGGTCGCCCGGGCCCGCGAACTCGGCGCCACCGACGCCAGGCTCGGCCCGGTCGCCGCCCCGCCGATGCCCGCCGGCGGCCTGGGCCGGGAGGCGGCCCGCGCGGCGCTGCTCCACGGCTCCGCCGAGCGGCCGGTGGTGCTCGCGGTCGGGCGGCTGGTCCAGCAGAAGTCGTTCGGCCTGCTGCTGGACGCCGTCCGGTACGGCCTCGGCGACAGCGACCCGCTGGTGGTGATCGCCGGGGAGGGCGCCGAGCAGGACCTGCTGCGCGAGCGGATCGCCGCCGAGAAGCTCCCGGTCGAGCTGCTCGGCTACCGCACCGACGTGCCCGACCTGCTCGCGGCGGCCGACCTGGTGGTGGTCAGCAGCCGCTGGGAGGCCCGCTCGCTGGTCGTCCAGGAGGCGATGCGGGCCGGGGTCCCGGTGGTCTCCACCGCAGTCGGCGGCGTGCCCGAACTGGTCGGCGAGGCTGCCGTACTGGTGCCGTACGGCGACCCCGCCGCACTGGCCGGGGCCGTCCGTTCGCTGCTCGCCGACCCGGGCCGCCGTAGCGCGCTGGCGGCGGCGGGTCGGCTGCAGGCCGAGACCTGGCCCGACGAAGCCGCCACCGTGGCCCAGGTCCTCAGCACCTACGACGAACTCGTCCAACGAAGCTGAGCCATTTACGGACGGATCGCCTTTTACGAGGTCGGCGTCGCCCACGTGGCGGAGCCGCACATCAGCAGAGCCCCGAGCCCCTGTCTTCCGGACCGTCTGCCTCAGAGGGTTGCCTGCTCCCGTTCGCGACCGTCGGGCTGGGCGGAGAGGTAGGCGCCCGCGCAGGCGGTGAGGCGGAGGGCGGTGTCGATCAGGGGGACGTGGCTGAAGGCCTGCGGGAAGTTGCCGACCTGGCGCTGGGCCCGGGAGTCCCACTCCTCGGCCAGCAGGCCGACGTCGTTGCGGAGCGAGAGCAGCTTCTCGAAGAGCTCGCGGGCCTCTGCCACCCGTCCGATCATCGCCAGGTCGTCGGCCAGCCAGAACGAGCAGGCCAGGAACGCGCCCTCGTGCCCGGACAGCCCGTCGACGTTGTTGCCCTCGTCGTCGTGGGTCGGGTAGCGGAGCACGAAGCCGTCCTCGGTGGACAGTTCGCGCTGGATCGCCTCGATGGTGCCGATCACCCGCTTGTCGTCCGGCGGCAGGAAGCCGACCTGGGGGATCAGCAGCAGCGAGGCGTCCAGCTCCTGGCCGCCGTAGTACTGGGTGAAGGTGTTGCGGTCGGCGTCGTAGCCCTTCTCGCAGACGTCCCGGTGGATCTCGTCGCGGAGGGCCTTCCAGCGCTCCAACGGGCCCTCGGCGGGGGTCTGTTCGATCAGCTTGATGGTGCGGTCCACCGCGACCCAGGCCATCACCTTGGAGTGCACGAAGTGGCGGCGGGGGCCGCGCACCTCCCAGATGCCCTCGTCCGGCTCGCGCCAGTGCTGCTCCAGGTAGGTGATCAGCTTGAGCTGGAGCAGGTGGGCGTGGTCGTTGCGGGTCAGGCCGGTCATGTGGGCCAGGTGCAGGGCCTCGACCACCTCGCCGTAGACGTCCAGCTGGAGCTGCCCGGCCGCGCCGTTGCCGACCCGGACCGGCTGGGAGCCCTCGTACCCGGGCAGCCAGTCCAGCTCGGACTCGGTCAACTCCCGCTCCCCGGCGATGCCGTACATGATCTGCAGGTTCTCCGGGTCGCCGGCCACCGCGCGGAGCAGCCACTCGCGCCAGGCCCTGGCCTCCTCGCGGTAGCCGGTGCGCAGCAGCGAGGAGAGGGTGATCGCGGCGTCCCGCAGCCAGGTGTAGCGGTAGTCCCAGTTGCGTTCGCCGCCGATGTCCTCGGGCAGCGAGGTGGTGGGGGCGGCGACGATCCCGCCGGTGGGGGCGTAGGTGAGCGCCTTGAGGGTGATCAGCGAGCGGACCACCGGCTCCCGGTAGGGGCCCTGGTAGGTGCACTGGGCGACCCAGTCGCGCCAGAACTCGACCGTGCCCGCGAGCATCGCCTCGGTGTCCGGGGCGGCCGGCGCGGGCAGGTGGCTGGCCTGCCAGGTGAGTGCGAAGGCGATCCGCTCGCCCGCCTCGACGGTGAAGTCGGCGTACGTGGTCAGGTCGCGCCCGTAGGTCTCGGCCACGCCGTCCAGCCAGACCGAGTCGGGCCCGGCCACCGCGACGGTGCGGTGGCCGCCGTCGGGCTGCTCGACCCGGTGCACCCAGGGCACCACCCGGCCGTAGCTGAACCGCATCCGCAGCGCGGAGCGCATCCGGACCCGGCCGGAGAGGCCCTCGACGATCCGGATCATCTGCGGGACGGCGTCCAGACCGGCCAGCGGGCGGGGCGGCATGAAGTCGATCACCCGGACGGTGCCGCCCTGGGAGTCCCACTCCTGCTCCAGGATCAGCGAGTCGCCCCGGTAGCGGCGGCGGTCGGCCGGCACGGCGGGGGCGCCGGCGGTCGGCGGGATCGGGATCTCGCCGCTGTCGGTGAACGCCGACCGGGCGGCCGGCGGGGCCGGGGTGGCCGGGGTGGCCGGTCCGGGCACCGGTTCGGCGGGGCCGATCCGCCAGAACCCGTGTTCGTCGGTCCCCAGCAGACCGGCGAACACGGCAGGAGAGTCGAATCTGGGCAGGCACAGCCAGTCGACCGCCCCGTCCCTGCTGACCAGGGCGGCGGTCTGCATGTCCCCGATGAGTGCGTAGTCCTCGATACGGCCGGCCACGTGGGTCTCCAGTTCGCAAGATGTGCTCGGCGGCCACCGATGGCGGGGCGCGCGGATGCTGCGGGGCCGGAGAGTCCGGGCGGTGGCGGCTGGTGGCCACCTGGGCGGGGCTGGATGAGCCCCTGGCCTGGACGGGGTGAACTGGTGCGGGGAGGCGGCGTGTCCGGTCGCGCATCGGGGACCGAGAGGCGTCGTCCTGACCCCTCGCCCTCCGCGTGCTCTGTCTGTCGGCGATGCGTCCGTGCAGAATACTTCGGCGGCAGTGGGCGAGGCACCCCGAAGAACCCCTGTTCGTCACCTGTCACACCGTATGACGTCACATTGGTCCGGCTGGGGCAGTCGGACTGACCCGTACGAACCAGGCGGAACTGATCCTTCCGGGCCAGGCCGGACGGTGACCGGGGAACGTCGGATGAACTCCGGGCGGACGCGCCGAGGTGCCCGCGACCGCGTCCACCGCCTCGCGCTGATACCCTGGTATCCCGTGGACTGGTGGGCATTCGCCCCGAGCCGCCGACCCCGACGACCCGCCGGAGCAGCCGAAAGGCTCCCGGCCGAGTGCGAACTCCTCGTCGGAGAGGCGCCCCGGCGGTCCCTCCACCGGCGTCACCTTCGACAGCGACCCACGGGAGCCCCCTCTTGGCACAGCCCCAATCCGGCAAGGCAGCGAACGGCCGCGCCGTGACGACCAAGCACCTCTTCGTCACCGGGGGTGTCGCCTCCTCGCTCGGCAAGGGCCTCACCGCCTCCAGCCTCGGTGCCCTGCTGAAGGCACGCGGTCTGCGTGTGACGATGCAGAAGCTCGACCCCTACCTCAACGTGGACCCGGGCACCATGAACCCGTTCCAGCACGGTGAGGTCTTCGTCACCGACGACGGGGCCGAGACCGACCTCGACATCGGTCACTACGAGCGCTTCCTCGACACCAACCTGCACGGCTCGGCGAACGTGACGACCGGCCAGGTGTACTCGACGGTGATCGCCAAGGAGCGCCGCGGCGAGTACCTGGGCGACACCGTCCAGGTCATCCCGCACATCACCAACGAGATCAAGTCCCGGATCCGGCGGATGGCGACCGAGGACGTCGACGTGGTGATCACCGAGGTCGGTGGCACCGTCGGCGACATCGAGTCGCTGCCGTTCCTGGAGGCGGTCCGCCAGGTCCGCCACGAGGTCGGCCGGGACAACGTCTTCTTCGTGCACGTCTCGCTGCTGCCGTACATCGGCCCCTCGGGCGAGCTGAAGACCAAGCCGACCCAGCACTCGGTCGCGGCCCTGCGCAACATCGGCATCCAGCCGGACGCCATCGTGCTGCGCGCCGACCGCGAGGTGCCGCAGGCCATCAAGCGCAAGATCTCGCTGATGTGCGACGTGGACGAGGAGGCCGTGGTCGCGGCCATCGACGCCAAGTCGATCTACGACATCCCCAAGGTGCTGCACTCCGAGGGCCTGGACGCGTACGTGGTCCGCCGCCTCGACCTGGCCTTCCGGGACGTCGACTGGACCGTCTGGGACGACCTGCTGCGCCGGGTGCACGAGCCCCAGCACGTGGTGAAGGTGGCGCTGGTCGGCAAGTACATCGACCTGCCCGACGCCTACCTGTCGGTGACCGAGGCGCTGCGCGCGGGCGGATTCGCCAACAACGCGCGGGTCGAGATCAAGTGGGTGACCTCGGACGACTGCCTGACGCCCGAGGGTGCGCAGGAGCAGCTGGGTGATGTGGACGCGATCTGCATCCCCGGTGGCTTTGGCGACCGCGGCGTGGACGGCAAGGTCGCCGCGATCACCTACGGCCGGGAGAAGAAGATCCCGCTGCTGGGTCTCTGTCTGGGCCTGCAGTGCGTGGTGATCGAGGCCGCCCGCAACCTGGCCGGCCTGCCGGACGCCAACTCCACCGAGTTCGACTCGGCCGCCAAGTACCCGGTCATCTCGACCATGGCCGAGCAGCTGGCGATCGTGGACGGCAAGGGCGACCTGGGCGGCACCATGCGGCTCGGTCTCTACCCGGCCAAGCTGGCCGAGGGCTCGATCGTCCGTGAGGTCTACGGCGGCGAGCAGTACGTGGAAGAGC
This sequence comes from Kitasatospora sp. P5_F3, assembly GCF_054049135.1. Classification (NCBI taxonomy): domain Bacteria; kingdom Bacillati; phylum Actinomycetota; class Actinomycetes; order Kitasatosporales; family Streptomycetaceae; genus Kitasatospora; species Kitasatospora sp. P5_F3. Next base: position 19,082 of record NZ_JBFUMY010000090.1, read on the forward strand.
GCCACCGGCACCGCTACGAGGTCAACAACGCGTACCGCGCCGACCTGGAGAAGACCGGCCTGCAGTTCTCCGGCCTCTCCCCGAAGGGCGACCTGGTCGAGTACGTCGAGTACCCGCGCGAGGTCCACCCCTACCTGGTCGCCACCCAGGCGCACCCGGAGCTGAAGTCCCGGCCGACCCGCCCGCACCCGCTGTTCGCGGGTCTGGTGGCGGCGGCCATCAAGATCAAGACTGCCGCCGAGTAACTCTCGCGGTCGGTGGACGGCGGTCGTGCGATTCTTCGCACGGCACCGGGGTCCGGACGGACGAGGTGCTGATGCCGGACGGGAGTTATGCCCGGCGGGACTACCAGACGCACCCGGGCTCGGTCGCGGTGCTCGCGGTGGACGAGCAGCAGCGGGTGCTGATCCTGCGCCAGTACCGGCACCCCGTGCGGCAGCGGCTCTGGGAGCTCCCGGCCGGGCTGCTCGACGTGCCCGGGGAGAACCCGCTGCACGCCGCCCAGCGTGAGCTCTTCGAGGAGGCGCACTGCAAGGCGGAGGAGTGGCGGGTGCTGGTGGACTTCTACACCTCGCCCGGGGGGACGGACGAGGCGCTGCGGCTGTTCCTGGCGACCGGTCTGTCGGCGGCGGACGGGGAGCGGTACGAGGCGCACGGGGAGGAGCTGGAGATCGAGACGGCGCGGGTGCCGCTCGGTGAGCTGCTGCAGCTGGTGCTGACCGGGGAGCTGCACAACCCGACGCTGATCACCGGGACGCTGGCGTTGCACGCGGCACTGGCCTCGCCGGCCGGGCTGGACACGCTGCGGGCGGCGGAGTCGCCTTGGCCGGCGCGCCCGTTCAGCTAGGTAGGGGCGCCCAGTCGGCACACGCCAGGGGCTCGGGGAACTGCGAGGAGATCTGGCGCCGGGTTCACTGCGAAAGTGCCTGACCATCTCGCAGGTGCAACGCTTCTGAGGTCGGCGTCGCAGTTCCCCGAGCCCCTGGGGGTTGCCGCCCTGCGGCGCTGCGTCCGCATGGGTGATTTGGTGGTTGGTAGTACTGGTGTCACCTCCTGTGCGGGTGGCGGGTCGAACTACGCTTCCCGAACGGGGCCCCGGTGTGGGCCCGTCTGCTGACCGGTCGGGAGTGGCGCAGGTGGCGAGGAAGACGGCGACGATGGACGCACGGCCCGCCCCGGTTCCTGGTCAACTGCCGGACGGGCCCGGGCTGTTCGTCGGGCGTGGCGCCGAGCTCGCGGTGTTGGCGGCGACCCGGACCAAGGTGGTTGCGGGGCGGTGCCCGTTGCTGGTGGTGGCGGGGCGGCCGGGGTCGGGGCGGACCTCACTGGCCGTCAGGTTCGCCGCCTCGGTGGCGGAGGAGTACCCGGACGGGGTGCTGTTCGCCCGGCTGTCCGCGCCGGACGGGAGCAGGGTGGCGCCCGGGACGGTGGCGCGGCGGCTGCTGGAGCAGCTGGGGGAGCCGGCTGCGGGGGCGCTGCCCACCGGGGCGGAGGAGGGCGAGGACGATCCCGCCTGTGCGGCCGTACGAGCGGCGGTGAGCGGGCGCCGGGTGCTGCTGGTGCTGGACGACGTGCGGGATTCGGGGCAGCTCTGGCCGTTGCTGGCGACGGCGCCGGAGGCGCTGGTGGTGGCCACCACGGCGGGGCCGCTGACCGGGATCGAGGGGATCGATCCGGTGATCCTGGGCGGGCTGTCCCAGTCCGCGTCGGTGGACCTGCTGAGCGGGCTGGTCGGCGGGACCAGGATCAGCTGCGACCCGGTCGGCGCCGCCGGACTGGCCGAGAGCTGTGCCTGCCGTCCCACCGCGCTGCGGCTGATGGCGGGCTGGCTGCGGGCCGCCCCCAAGGCGGCGGTCACGGACGCGGCCCGGGAGCTGGTGCTGGCCGTCGAGGTGCGGACACCCCCGAAGCCGGAGCGGCTCCGGAAGAAGCGCAAGGGCAAGCCCGAAGGGCCCGAGCCGACCGCCGACCCGGCTCCGGAGGGGCCGGTCCCGGTGCCCGACGGCGACCCGCTCGGGGCGGCGTTCACGTTGCTGCACCGGTCGCTGCCGGCGGCCGAGGCCCGGATGCTGCGGATGCTCACGCTGGCGCCCGCGCAGTGCGCAGATCTGCGCACCGCCTCGGCCCTGGTGGGCTGCCCGGCGCCGGAGGCCGCGGCGCTGCTGCAGAAGCTGACGGAGCGTGAACTCCTGGACCAGGACGGCGAGTCGGGGGACGGCACGCCCCGGTACCGGGTGCCCGGGCGGCTGTACGGACGGCTGGTGGCGCTGCGCGAGGAGCTGGACCGGCCGTCCGAGCTGGAGCTGGCCAGGGCGCGCCTGCTGGAGCGGCTGGTGCGGCTGGTGGAGTCGGCCCGGGCGCTGCTCGACCCGGCCGTCGGGCCCGGGCCTGACCCGCTGCCCGGGCCGCTGAGGCTGCGGACGGCGGCGCAGGCCAGGCTCTGGCTGACCGAGCAGCGCGGCCAGCTGCTTGGCGCGGTCGGGGACGCGATCGGCCGGGCCGATCTGGACGGTTCGGCCGGCCGGCTGGTGACCGCGCTGCTGCGGGCGCTGCCGTTGACCGGCCAGGCCGCCCCGGCGGATCTGTACGAGCTGCACGGGCTGGTGCTCAAGGTGGCCGAGCGGAGCGGGAACCGGCGCCGGACGGCCGCCGCGCTGCTCAACCTGGGCGATCTGCAGGCGGCGGCGGGCCGCTGGGAGGTGGCCGCCGAGCGGTACCGGGCCGCGCTGGAGCACGGCCGCGAGGTGGACGACGAGGTGGCCTGCGCCCGGGCCCTGGAGGGCGTGGCGGAGAGCCGACGGGCGCTCGGCGACCCGGTGCGCGCCGCCGACTGGTACGGCCGGGCACTGGAGCTGCGGCAGGGTCTGGGCGACCACCCGGCCGAAGCCAGGCTGCTGGCCCGGAGGGCCGAGGCACATCTGGCACAGCGGCGGTTCGAGGAGGCCGAGCGGGAGTACCGGGCCGCGCTCGCGGTCCTGCGGCGACTGGGCGACGAGCGGGGGCAGTGGGCGGTCGCGGCGGCCCTGGAACACCTGCGGGGACTGGTCGAAGCCGAGCGGGGCCGGGTGACTTCGGACTGATGTCCGGAAGGTCGCTTTACGCCTGAATTGCCAGCTGATGTGAGAGGCAAGCCTACGAATCTGCCAATGTGTCCAGCGGATTTATTCACTTTGGAAGGCTGACGGATCACCTGGGCTTCATTACACTCGACCTTAGTCGCGTAGCGAAGCGTGCCCCGGCGTCTCCGGAGGTCTCCACGTGCGCGTTGCCCGCCGGTGCTCTCCGGCCGGGCCCCAGAGGCAAAAGGGACGTGTTCAGTCGTGAAGGTCGGCATCCCCCGCGAGGTCAAGAACCACGAGTACCGCGTGGCCATCACGCCCGCCGGCGTGCATGAGCTGGTCCGTAACGGACACGAGGTCGTCATCGAGGACGGCGCCGGTCTCGGCTCCTCGATTCCCAACGAGGAGTACGTGGCCGCCGGCGCCGCCATCCTCCCCACGGCCGACGAGGTGTGGGCCGCCGCCGACCTGCTGCTGAAGGTCAAGGAGCCGATCGCGCAGGAGTACCACCGCCTGCGCAAGGGCCAGACCCTCTTCACCTACCTGCACCTGGCCGCCGACAAGGCCGGCACCGACGCACTGGTCGCCTCCGGCACCACCGCGATCGCCTACGAGACCGTGCAGCTCGCCAACGGCGCCCTGCCGCTGCTCGCCCCGATGTCCGAGGTCGCGGGCCGGCTGGCCCCGCAGGTCGGCTCGTACCACCTGATGCGCCCGGCCGGCGGCCGCGGCACCCTGCCCGGTGGCGTGCCCGGCACCCACGCGGCCAAGTGCGTGGTCATCGGCGGTGGCGTCTCCGGCTGGCACGCCGCCACCATCGCGATCGGCATGGGCTACGAGGTGACCCTGCTGGACCGTGACATCAACAAGCTGCGTGAGGCCGACAAGATCTTCGGTACGAAGATCAAGGCCATCATGTCCAACGCCTACGAGCTCGAGAGCGCCGTGCTCGAGGCCGACCTGGTGATCGGCGCCGTGCTGATCCCGGGCGCCAAGGCCCCGAAGCTGGTCACCAACGAGCTGGTCTCCCGGATGAAGCCGGGCTCCGTGCTCGTCGACATCGCGATCGACCAGGGCGGCTGCTTCGAGGACTCCCGTGCCACCACGCACGCCGAGCCGACCTTCCCGGTCCACAACTCGGTCTTCTACTGCGTGGCCAACATGCCGGGCGCCGTCCCGAACACCTCCACCTACGCGCTGACCAACGCGACGCTGCCGTACGTCGTCGAGCTGGCCAACCGGGGCTGGAAGGACGCGCTGCGCCGCGACGCCGCGCTGGCCAAGGGCCTGAACGTGCACGAGGGCCAGATCACCTACGGTGCCGTGGCCGAGGCCTTCGGCCTGCCGTCGGTCTCGCTGGAGAGCGTGCTCGCCTGACCCTGCTGACTCCCCGTCAGCACCCCGCCGAACGCCCCCGACCTGCTCCCCTCAGGCCGGGGGCGTTCCTGCCCTCCGAACGACGGATGTCGACAATTCGGGGTGGTCGGGTGACCGTGTCAATTTATGCGCGCGCTGTCACCCGGCGCAGAAACGTTAGTGGCGCGGGGCCTCACAAGCCTTGACACTGACCGGCCCGATGGCTGACACATCCGGCCCACTACCGTGGATTGTGTTGCTGCGAACGCCGCAGACAGCCTAGAGTCGCAAATCGTCGGCATGCTGCCACGCTGACGAATCGACAACAGTCCTGGATGCCCAAGGAGGTAAGACGACTTGTGAATGAGTCGACATTTGCTCCCGGGGGTGGTCAGCCGGGACTGGCGGAGCACTCGGTCGCGGTCCGTACCTTCGAGGCACGTCAGAACACCGCACCTGCCCCCACCACCGACGAGGCTGACCTGCCGTCACACGGCCTGGCCTACGGCGACTTTGCGTACGGCTCCTACGACGACCCGGACGCCGAGTACGAACCAGACCCGGAGTACGCCGCGACCCTGGCCCCCGACGCAGCCCGCCAGCGCCGTGAGCGCGTTGGCCCGACTGGTCGCCCGCTGCCCTATTTCCCGATCCCCGCGCCGCTGGCCGAGCACGGTCCCGCGCAGATCATCGCGATGTGCAACCAGAAGGGCGGCGTGGGCAAGACCACGTCGACCATCAACCTGGGTGCCGCGCTGGCCGAGTACGGCCGCCGGGTCCTGCTGGTCGACTTCGACCCGCAGGGCGCGCTCTCGGTCGGCCTCGGGGTCAACCCGATGGAACTCGACGTCACGGTCTACAACCTGCTGATGGAGCGGGGTCTGACGGCCGATGAGGTGCTGCTGAAGACCGCCGTGCCCGGCATGGACCTGCTGCCCTCGAACATCGACCTGTCGGCCGCCGAGGTCCAGCTGGTCAGCGAGGTGGCGCGCGAGTCGGCGCTGGCACGGGCGTTGAAGCCGCTGCTGCCCGACTACGACTTCGTCATCATCGACTGCCAGCCGTCGCTCGGCCTGCTCACCGTCAACGCCCTGACGGCGGCTCACAGCGTCATCGTCCCGCTGGAGTGCGAGTTCTTCGCACTGCGCGGGGTCGCGCTGCTCACCGAGACCATCGAGAAGGTCTGCGAGCGGCTCAACCCCGACCTGCGGCTCGACGGCATCCTGGCCACCATGTACGACTCGCGCACGGTGCACAGCCGCGAGGTGCTGGCCCGGGTGGTCGAGGCGTTCGGCGAGCACGTCTTCCACACCGTGATCGGACGGACCGTCAGGTTCCCCGAGACCACCGTGGCGGGCGAGCCGATCACCACGTACGCGACCAACTCGGTCGGCGCCGCCGCCTACCGCCAGCTCGCCAGGGAGGTGCTCGACCGGTGCCGCCCCGCCGAGTGAGTCTCCCGGGTGCCGACGAGCTGTTCCGGACCACCGGCGGGATGGCACTGTCGCCGTCCCTCAGCCGGCCCGAGGCACCCCGCACGGAGACCGCCCGGAGCACCGAGAAGGGCGGGCCGACGGCGGAGGTCCCGCAGGCCCGTGCCGAGTCCCAGCCCGCAGGACCCGAGGAGCCCACGGGGGAGGCCGCCCGGCGGCCCCGCCCCCGGGGCCGGGCCCCGCGCCGCCCGAGCGGGCGGGAGCGGCACGACGAGAAGATCACCGTGTACGTCTCGGCCGAGGAACTGATGGACCTGGAGCACGCCCGCCTGGTGCTCCGCGGCGAGCACGGCCTCGCGGTCGACCGCGGCCGGGTGGTCCGGGAGGCGATCGCCGTCGTCCTCGCCGACCTGGAGCAGCGCGGCGAGGCCAGCATCCTGGTCCGCCGCCTCCGCGGCCGCTGAGCTTTCCGCCGACGGCACCACCAGGGGCTCGGGGAACTGCGACGCCAGCCCCAGGAACGTGATCCGACGTGCATGGTCAGGTACTTTCGCCTTTGACCCGAGCGCCAGATATCGTCGCCGTTCCCCGAGCCCCTGGACCCGTAGATGGCTGAGCAGATCGCTGGCTTTCAGGTGCGGCTGGAGAATTTCGAGGGGCCGTTCGACCTGCTGCTCGGGCTGATCGCCAAGCACAAGTTGGAGATCACCGAGCTGTCGCTGTCGCGGATCACCGACGAGTTCACGGCGTACATCCGCGCGATGGGCCCGGACTGGGACCTGGACGTGGCGACCGACTTCCTGGTGGTGGCCGCCACCCTGCTCGACCTGAAGGCGGCCCGGCTGCTGCCCGCCGCCGAGGTGGAGGACGAGGAGGACCTCGCCCTGCTGGAGGCCCGCGACCTGCTGTTCGCCCGGCTGCTGCAGTACCGGGCGTACAAGCAGGTGGCCGCGGTGCTGGCGGACCGCTGGGCGGCCGAGTCGCGGCAGCGGCCCCGGACCGTCGGGCTTGAGCCGCAGCACGCCGAGCTGCTGCCCGAGGTGGTGATCAGCATCGGCCTGGAGGGCTTCGCCCGGCTGGCGGCGAAGGCGATGACGCCCAAACCCAGGCCGGTGGTCTACGTCGACCACATCCACTCCCCGCCGGTCAGCGTCCGGGAGCAGGCGGCCCTGGTGGCCGATCTGCTCCGGACCCTGGGCGAGGCCGACTTCCGCCGCCTGGTGGCCGACGCGGGTGACAACACCCTGGTGGTGGTGGCCCGCTTCCTGGCCCTGCTGGAGCTGTACCGGGAGCGGGTGCTGGACTTCGACCAGCCGGAGGCGCTGGGTGCGCTGACCGTCCGCTGGGTGGCCGAGGCCGACCGGCGGGTCGAGGTCACCGACGAGTTCGACCGCCCGCCGGAGCCGACCGAGAAGGAGCCGTCATGACCGAGGAGCCGTCACGGCCCGCCAGGCGCTCGCTGGGCGTCCCGGGGCAGTCCCGGGCCGGGGAGTGGCAGGAGTCCGTCTACGGGGCGGTGCAGGACGGCCAGGAGTGGGTGGAGCCGGAGGCCGAGGCCGCCGTGCCGGCTGTCGAGCCGCCTGCGGTGCCGTTGCGCGCCGAGTTGGAGGCAATTCTGCTGCTGGTCGACGAACCGGCCACCGAGCGGCACCTGGCCTCGGTGCTGGAGCGTCCGGTCACCGAGGTGGCCGCGACCCTGCGCGAGCTGGCCGCCGAGTACACCGCCCAGGGCAGGGGCTTCGACCTGCGGTTCGTCGCCGGGGGCTGGCGGTTCTACACCCGGGCCGACTGCGCGCCGGCCGTCGAACGGTACGTCCTGGACGGCCAGCAGGCCCGGCTCACCCAGGCCGCGCTGGAGACATTGGCGGTCGTCGCATACCGGCAGCCGGTGTCGCGCAGCCGGGTCTCGGCGGTCCGTGGTGTGAACTGTGACGGCGTGATGCGTACCCTGGTACAGCGAGGACTGGTAGAAGAGACCGGCTCCGAGCCGGAAACAGGTGCAATCCTGTATCGGACGACGAACTACTTCCTGGAACGGATGGGGTTGCGCGGCCTGGAGGAACTCCCGGAGCTCGCGCCCTTCCTGCCCGAGGTCGACGACGTGGAAGCGGAGTCCCTCGAAGGCACGATGATCGCGGAGGCGGTCGCCGCCGCACGTGCGGACGGCAGGGAAGTGCAGTGAGGTCGGCCGGGCACGACGAGCACTTCCAGACGAAACACGACGTACGGATATTTTGATGCGTAGCAGTGGCAACGGCAGGAACAGCAGCGGCGGTGGCGGGAGCCAGGGCCGTGGCGGACAGGGCGGGGGCGGCCGGGGAGGCGACTCGCGCGGCGGTTCGTCGTACGGCGGCAGCGGCGGTGGCCGTAGCGGCGGCGCGCCCGGTGGCGGCCGCAGCGGTGGCGGTTCGTCCTTCGGCGGCGGTGGCAGCCGCGGTGGCGACTCCCGCGGGGGCTCCTCCTTCGGCGGCGGCAGCCGTGGTGGCGACTCGCGTGGCGGGTCGTCCTTCGGCGGCGGCGGCAGCCGTGGTGGCGACTCCCGTGGCGGGTCGTCCTTCGGCGGCGGCGGCCGTGGTGGCGACTCCCGTGGGGGCTCGTCGTTCGGTGGTGGCAGCCGGGGTGGCGACTCCCGCGGCGGCTCGTCGTACGGCGGGAGCCGGGACGGGCGTGGCGGCGGTGGCGGCTCCTTCGGTGGCAACCGCAGTGGTGGCGGCTCGTCCGGTGGCGGTCGCAGTGGTGGCGGTTCGTCGTTCGGCGGCGACCGTCGGGACGACCGCCGCGACGATCGTCGTGACGACCGGCAGTACCCGGACCGTCCGCTCCGCCCGGAGGAGCGCAAGTACGACCGCCCCGAGTTCGGTGGTGGCCCGCACGCGTACCCCAACCGTGGCGGCGCCGCCCGCAAGCCCAGCCCGGCCCCCCGGCCGCGGCGTGAGGGCCAGGGTGCCCCGGGCGACCCGCGGCGTCAGCCGCAGCGGACCCGTGAGCTGCAGGGCAAGATCGAGGACGCGGTGCTGGCCCGGCACGAGCAGGGCCAGGGCGTGAAGGGCGGCAACGAAGAGGGCGAGCGCCTCCAGAAGGTGCTGGCGCGCGCCGGTATGGGCAGCCGTCGGGCCTGCGAGGAGCTGATCGAGCAGGGCCGGGTGTCGGTCAACGGCCAGCAGGTCACCGAGCAGGGCAAGCGGGTCCAGCCGGAGACCGACGAGATCAAGGTGGACGGCCTGACCGTCGCCACCCAGTCGTTCCTGTTCTTCGCGCTCAACAAGCCGGCCGGCGTCGTCTCCACCATGGAGGACCCGGACGGCCGTCAGTGCCTGGGCGACTACGTGAACAACCGGGAGACCCGGCTGTTCCACGTGGGCCGTCTCGACACCGAGACCGAGGGCATCATCCTGCTCACCAACCACGGTGAGCTGGCCCACCGCCTGACCCACCCCCGGTACGGCGTCACCAAGACCTACCTGGCCGCCATCCAGGGCCCGATCCCGCGTGACCTGGGCAAGACGCTGGCCAAGGGCATCGAGCTGGAGGACGGCTACGCCCGCGCCGACAGCTTCAAGGTGGTCTCCAACGTCGGCAAGAACTACCTGGTCGAGGTCACCCTGCACGAGGGCCGCAAGCACATCGTGCGGCGGATGCTCTCCGAGGCGGGCTACCCGGTCGAGAAGCTGGTCCGGACCGCCTTCGGTCCGATCACGCTGGGCGACCAGAAGTCGGGCTGGCTGCGCCGCCTGACCAACCCCGAGGTCGGGCAGCTGATGAACGAGGTCGGTCTCTAGCACCGGTCGCCCCGGAGGGCCTTCCCGTCACATGGCGGGGAGGCCCTCCGGCGTTCGGCGGGGTTGTGTGAGCCTGAACGCATCCGGCTTGTCAGCTCAGGGACTCGTGGCGGAGGATGGCCAGCGGACAACGGCGCGCCGAATGGCGGATCTGCGCCACCAGGGGTGGTGGCGAGGGGGAGCCGGTGGGGGAAGGGAACAAGGTGCTCGACTCTTTCGGGGTGCTAGGCCTGGGAAGGCCGGACGGCCAGGTGTACGCGGCTCTGGTGATAGCGCCGCAGTCGACGGCGGACGAGATCGCCACGCAGTGCGGCCTGACGCTGCAACAGGGCCATGCCGCGCTCGACCGGCTGGCCGACCAAGGCATGATCACCCGCGCCCCGGTGGACCGGGAGCGCTATCTCGCGGTCGCCCCCGACGTGGCCATCGGCACCCTGATCGGCCACCGCGAGGCCCAGCTGCGCAGTGCCAGGGCCGAGATGCACCGCCTGATGGACGCGTTCCGGGAGGCCTCCCGGTTCACCGACCCGGCGCACTCGGTCGAGGTCCTGACGGGTGGTGAGGCGATCGCCCAGCGGTTGGAGCACCTGGTCGAGACGGCCCAGTACCAGGTGCGCGGCTTCGACTGCCCGCCGTACATCCAGGATCCGACCGCCAACCTGCCCCGGCAGCGCCAGCAGCTCAAGGCCGGGGTGCGGTTCCGCACCGTCTTCGACAAGGAGGCGGTGGCCTGGCCGGGGCGGCTGGAGAAGGAGATCCTGATCGGCGTCGCCGACGGCGAGGAGGCCCGGGTCAGGCCGGTGCTGCCGATGAAGATGATGATGGCCGACGACCGGATGGCGATCATCCCGATCAGCGTCGGGGACGCGGTGCTGGACGCCGCGTACGTGATCCATCCGTCGGCGCTGCTGCAGGCCCTGGACGGGCTGTTCGAGGCGGAGTGGGAGCGGGCGGTGCCGCTGCAGGCCGCGATCGGGGACGGCGACGGCGGGCCCGGGCCCGAGGATGACCAGCGCAAGCTGCTCGGGCTGCTGGCGGCCGGGCTCACCGACGAGTCGATCGCGCGGTCGTTGGGCTGGAGCGCCCGGACCACGCAGCGGCGGCTGCAGGCCCTGATGCGGGAGCTCGGCGCCACCACCCGCTTCCAGGCGGGCATGGCGGCCCGGGAGCGTGGCTGGCTCTAGGCACTGCAAAGTGCCCCTGCTGGCTGATGCCGGGAGTGCCTGGTCAGCTCCAGGGGAGCAGGGTGGCCCAGCTGCCCGAGGCGTTGCGTTGGAGTTTCTCCAGGCCGATCACGGCGGTGCGGTTGAGGCGGCCGTAGATGTGCGGGAAGCGGATGCCGGGGGTGGCGCCGGCCGGGGGTGCGCCGTTGGGGGGCTCCCACTTGATCATCGGCTCGACCAGCTTCTCCTCGATCAGCAGGGCCATCAGGGGATCCCGCGTGTCCCGGAAGAAGGCGTTGGCGACCGCGAGCAGGGTCGTCTCGTCGGCCGAGCAGTGGATGAAGCCGTCGGTCAGCAGGGAGGCGGCGGTGTACGGCCGTCCGGGGTCGCGCAGCCAGTCGTCCAGGGGTGCGAGATGGTAGATCATGGCTCCATTTTTACCGGAGTTGACGGCATTTCACCGGGGTTGACCGGCTGATCCGGGGTCAGAGTCCGGCCACCTTGGCCGTCGCCGAGACCTCGTACACCAGGGTGACGGTGCGTCGGCCGCCGGGCGGCAGGGTGAGCTGCCAGCGGACGATGCCGTCGGCGTCGAGCTCGTCGGGGGCGGGGGAGCAGAGCTCCCTGCGCAGCCTGACCTCCACCGCCGCGACCTCGGAGACCGGGATCCGCTCCCGGACGGTGACCGGCTGGTCGGTGCGGTCGTCCGGGCCGGTGAAGCGGGACAGGTGCAGCCGGACCGTGCGGGTCTGCACGGTGCGGGAGGACAGGGCGCCGGCGCTGCTCCGGGTCTCCTCGGTCTCCCGGAGCACCCGGTAGGCGTCGGAGCTGCCGAAGGAGAGCTCGGCGGGGGCACCCGGTGCGGTGAACGCCAGCTCGGCGCGGCCGGTGAAGCCGCTGCCCAGCACCAGGTCGACCGGCCCGGCCAGCAGGGCGTGGCCGGACGCGTTGGTGAACCTGGCCACCCGGGTGACCAGCGGGGAGAGTTCGGGGGCGCAGCCGTACTCGCTGGTGGCGGGGGTGCTGAAGACGGTCAGCGGCACCCGGTGCGGGCGGCCGTCGCCGGGGATCCGGGCGGGGTCGGGGGCGCGCAGCACCCGGACCTCGCCGCCGTCGTCCACCCCGGGCAGGCCGTCGGCGGCAGGGCCGGTGGAGCCGATCTCCTGTTCGCGCAGCTCGACCTCGACCGTCCGGCGCTCCTCGGTGGTGCGCGGACGGAGCGTCAGGACGTCCTCGGTGAGCCGGGGCGGTTCGCCCGCGAGGGCGGAGCGGGCGGTGGAGAGGGTGAGCCGGACGCCGGACCAGTCCTCGCCGGTGCGCTGCCAGACCACCGCGCCGGTCTCCAGGGTGAGGGCCCCGTCCTCGGCCAGGGTGGCCCGGTAGGCGGGCCGCCAGAGGGCACACGGGGTGAGGTGGCTGACGGTCAGCCGGCCAGGGCCGCCGGGCGTCTCGACGGTCAGCTCCAGGAAGCCGAGCAGCTCGGGCGGTTCCTCCTCGGTCAGCTCCAGCGCCGCCTCCGCCCGGAGCCGCTCGTCCTCCGCGGTGACCAGCCGGGCGTCGGTGGCGCGCAGCTGCTCGCCGTACGTCTCCCGCTCGGCGTCCACCCGGTCCAGCTCGCGGGACCAGCGGGCCGGCTCGGTCTCGCCCTGCCCGGCGCCCTCGGCGATCTCCCGGAGCAGGTCGGCGGCGAGCTGGGCGAGCAGGGCCAGCCGGGCGGTCAGCCGGAGCCGTTCGGCGCCGAGCTCGGCCTGCTCCTGTTCCAGCGCGTGCACCCGGTGCCGGAGTTCGGAGTCGCCGTCGGCGGGCGGCACCGGTGCGGGCGGGGTCCAGACCCGGGTGATCCGGGTGTCCAGCACGCTGCCGGTGGAGAGTTCGGCGCGCAGCGTGAGGTCGGCGGCCAGCGCGGTGACCGGGCCGAGGCGCAGCCGCTGGACGCCGGGGGCGAGGTCGAGCTCGACCGAGCGTTCGACCAGGGCCCGGTCCTCCAGGCAGGTGACGGCGGTGACGGGGAGCGGCGTGGTGGTCGTCATTTCAGTTCCTCCGGTCTCCGCCGTGCAGGGTCTGGGCGGCGGGGATGCGGATCTCGTAGCCGCCGTCCAGTTCGGCCCGGCCGTGGGCGGGCAGGTCGACCCGCCGGAGCCGGGTGCCGGGCGGGCAGTCCTCGGACGGTTCGTCAGGGGCGGACCAGCCGGGCCGTTCCTGGATCCTGACGTCGGCTTCGGCGGTCACCGGCACCCGTTCGCGGACCTCGACGGTGACCGGCCTGGCCAGCCGGTTGGCCAGCTCGAGGTGCACCCGGTGGTCGAGCACCAGGACGTTGTTGCGCAGCCCCGCCGTCGACTCGTGCAGCTCGGTGCGCCGGGCCACCCGGACGCCCTCGGCCACCCCGAGCCCGAGCCGCCCGGTGGCGCCGGGGGCCAGCGTGGGCAGCGCGGCGGTGCGCAGGAAGTCGCCGTCCACCGAGACCTCGACCGGCCCGGCCAGCAGGGCCCGGTCGGTGGAGTTGGTGAGCAGCAGGGTGCCGTAGACGGTCTCCTCGACCGAGGGCACGCAGACGTACTCCGGCTCCAGCGAGAGCGGGATCTCGCCGATGGTGACGGTGTGCCAGCCGCCGTCCGAGGGCAGGTCGACCGGGGCGGCGGTGTCGAACCGCTGGTCGAAGGACCCGGCCGAGCGGCGCGGCGGCACGGTGTGCGGGGGGAGTGCGGCGGTCGGCGCGGGCGCGGCGCGGTGCTGCTGCGGCGCTGCGGCCAGTTGGCCCCGGCGCGGGCCGGTCGGGCCCTGCAGGGTCAGCGCGGCGTAGTCCAGCCAGCCGGCGCCGGGGTGCGGCGGGGCGGGCTCCGGCGGGGGCGCGGCGGGCGTCGGTGCGAACGGCGCCGCGCCGACCATCGGTGCGGGCATCGGCGCGGCCATCGGTGCGGCCGGGGGAGC
>NZ_JBFUMY010000091.1:0-15975 GCF_054049135.1 Kitasatospora sp. P5_F3
CGGCCTGCAGCCGCACCCGCTCCCGGACAGCCCTCCCAGCGTCGGTCAACCCGCCGCCCTGCGCGTACCTCATAGCCCAGAGCTACCGCAGCCGAGCCACCGCCGTCAGGCAAACAGCTCCGACATCACCCAATCAAGTTCAGTAGCAGGACCAGAGGCGGTGGGTGCGCGGCCACGCCGGACGCGCCGTGGCCCCTGTCACTGAGCCGGGCACCACGATTCCGCCGAGGTCAGGCGGCGCGCCGAGGTCGACGGGCTATCGGTGACCCGGTCGATCTGGGTTGTCGAGCAGGAGCTCAACCGGACGGCGTGACCGGGGACCACACGCCGAACCACTGCTCGGCGCCGTACTCCTCAAACCGTTCCGCTTCGGCGAACCCCAGCTTCGCCGCGAGGCGCATCGAGCGGACGTTGGCGCTCTGGGTGCAGAGCACCACCGGCTCGCCGGGAAGCGCGTCGGCGGACCAGTCGAGTGCCGCTGCGCACGCCTCGGCGGCGTACCCGTATCCCCACGCCTGCGGCAGGAACATGTAGCCGAGCTCGGCCTCCTCGCCATCCGGACGGACGTGACCGGGACGCTCTGCGTCGCGCCGGTCGAGCGTGATCACGCCGATCATCGCTCCGTCGAGCTCGACCACGAAAGAGCCAGGGCGCCGCCCCGGTACCTCGGGCACCGCGCGCTCGAGGTCGGCACGCGGCCGAGGGCCACCGAGGTAAGTACCCACCTCCGGCGAGGCGAACAGCTCGACGAACGCCGCACGGTCCCTCGCCTCGGACTCGCGGAGTACGAGCCGCTCGGTCCTGATCGAGGCAGGTGGCCAGGGGACGGGTCCGAGCTCGGTCATGGCGGGCAACCTTCGTTGGGGAGGAAGGTGGGAACTAGCGGACGGGCCGGACCAGTTCCCATGTGTCGACGGCGAAGTCCAGTGCCATGCCGTGGCGCTCGTAGAGTGCCAGCGCGCCGGTGCTGTTGTCGGTGTCGACGCCCAGGCCGACGCGGTCACGGCCGAGTGCGGCGAAGGTGCCGAAGAAGTGGCGCAGCAGGTAGCTGCCGAGGCCCCGGCCCCGGGCGGCGGTGAGTACGCCGATGTTGGCCGCCCAGCCCATCGTGGTGCGGTTGTTGTGGCTGCGCAGCACGGCCACGTCGCCGACGTCCGCGAGGGTGGCGATCCAGATCAGCGACCAGTCGGTGGTCTCGCCGTCGATGTCGTGCAGCCACTGGTCGTAGCTGCGGGGCTGGAAGTCGAAGTGTCCGGCGAAGGACTCCTGGACCAGCCGGTGGGCGATCCGGCGGTCGTCCTCCGTGCCGCAGCTGCGCAGCGTCACCCCGGCGGGCGGCTCGGGCACCAGGTCGTCGGCCGAACTCACCTGACGGGCCATCACGTTGTACCGTCGGACCGACCGCCAGCCCCTGGCCCGGAGCGCTTCGGTGTCGACGGTGGGCGCGATGTTGAGGTGCATGTGGACCACGGCTTGCTCGGCGCCGTTGCCGGCGGCCCGCTCGGCCGCCCTGGCCTCCATCAGGTCGAACAGGTGCAGCGCACCCTCCTGACGGTCCGGCAGGACGTACTGGTCCATGTCGATCCGCTCGGCGCCGGAGTCGTCCCACAGCAGGCCGTAGCCGACCAGCCGGGAGCCGTCGTACAACAGCCAGGAGTCGCGCTCGAGTTCGACCTCTGGATGCTTGAGGTCCGCCTCGACCTCGTGCAACTCGGTCTCGGCGCGGCCGATCTCGATCAGGTCGATCTCGTTGAGGAGTCCGCAGACGGCCTCGGCGTCGCCGAGGGTCGCCGGGCGTACGGTCAGGCCGGCGGGCGGCGCAGAAGTCGTGGTCATGCCGGCCACCTTCGCATCGGTGGGTCGGACTCCGCGAGCGAATTTCGCGCCCACACTTCCGGTCGCAGACCGCAGGATGTCGCTGCTCGTATGTCAAGAGTGGTGATGGGTCATCGAGTTGGTCGCGCGGCGATCTGGGATGGCGACGTATGCAAGAACGTCACAGAACGGCTTTCTCCCGGTTACACGACCGACCCCCGGCTCATGTCATGCTCCCGATGACAAAAAAGTCAACACGCGTAGATCACGGCATCCCTGAGCAGGTGCCAGGTCCAGCGCGTGCCGTCCCCGGGAAAGGGCACCCCCATGTCCGTTGCGCAGACAGGCAGATGGAAGGTCCTGGCGGCAACCATATCCGCCGTCCTCGTCGGTCTCACCCTTCCGACGGTCGCCGCGACTCCGGCGAGCGCCACGACCACCGCGTACGACAGCACGTACTACAAGAACGCGATCGGCAAGACCGGCACCAGCCTGAAGGCTTCGCTGCACACGATCATCAGCAGTCAGACCAAGATCTCCTACGATGCGGTCTGGAACGCGCTCAAGGTCACCGACCAGGACCCGAGCAACAGCAACAACGTGATCCTGCTGTACAGCGGCACCTCGCGCAGCAAGTCCCTCAATGGCGGCGACGTGGGCGACTGGAACCGCGAGCACGTGTGGGCCCAGTCCCACGGCAACTTCGGCACCTCGGCCGGCCCCGGCACCGACCTGCACCACCTGCGCCCCGCGGACGTCCAGGTCAACAGCATCCGCGGCAACAAGGACTTCGACAACGGCGGCAGCGCGGTCAGCGGCGCACCCGGCAGCTACACGGACTCCAACTCCTTCGAGCCGCGTGACGCGGACAAGGGTGATGTGGCCCGCATGATCCTCTACATGGCCGTCCGCTACGAGGGCGACGACGCCTGGGCCGACCTGGAGCCCAACGAGTCGACCACCAACGGCAGCGTCCCCTACATGGGCCGCCTCTCGATCCTGAAGCAGTGGAACGAGCAGGACCCGCCGAGCGCCTTCGAGGAGAAGCGCAACCAGGTCATCTTCGACACGTACCAGAAGAACCGCAACCCGTTCATCGACCACCCGGAGTGGGTCGAGGCGATCTGGTAGGACCGGACCTGAGGTGAGCTGAACTCCCCGCCATGGTCGGGGAGTTCAGTGCGTCCGGCGGTACGTCAACGACGGTTGCGGCCGGCGAGGTAGGCAAGACCCCAGGCGGTCAGTGCAGCCAGGGCGAGGCCGAGCAGGGCGATCCACTCGGTTCCGGTGCGGCTGCCCCACCAGGCCTCGGCCGGGAAGAAGGGGTCGGACTTCAGCAGGAACCTGGCGGAATCGAACCCGCCGCGTTCGGCGATGATGAGCGGCACGGCATTGGCGTAGCCGAAGAACACGCCGAGCGGGGCCAGCACGGCCGCGCCGATCCGGGCGCCGTTGCTGCCGCGGCCCACCAGGCCCGCCAGGACACCGACGACAGCTCCGTTGGCCATGGCGTGCAACAGGTAGAGCGCATGCCCGGCGAATTCGGACTGCTCCCGGTAGGTGGCCAGGATGATGCCGGTGTAGATCGCCGAGACGACGAAGGACGCCAGCAGCCCGAGGAACAGCGCGCCAACCGGGTTGCCGCGCCTGGGCTGTTGCCCCATGGGCTGCATGGGGTACGCGGGGTATGCCGGGTACGGCTGGCCGGGCGGCGGCATGGGTGGCAGACCTGGGTAGGCCGGCGGGGGGCCGAAGCCGGACTGCGGTTGGGGCACGGGTGCCTGGCTGTACGGGTTGAACTCCGGTGATTGGGAATGCGGTTGGCTCATTGATCCCCCGTGCGGCGAACTCTGCTGAAGGGGCGAGGGTATCAACGGCCGGCCGGAGTCGACTCGTCAACTCAGCGAGCGGTGATGGCCTGCTCCAGCAGGCCGTGCAGGACGCGCTGCTCCTCCGGGGTGAGGCCGGACAGCGGGGAGTCCACGGCGAGCAGACCGAGGAGACGTTCGCGCAGTGCGGTGCCCTCGGCGGTGAGGACGAGGTGATGTGCGGCTCCGGCCGCTGGAGCTGGTCCAGGACACCACCGACGAGGTATGGGCCGCACAGCCGGAGTACCTGGACACCACGGGTCACGTCGTGGGGGAGCGTCGGCAGTCTGCTGGTGGAGCGCGGCGACCGCGCGCTGCTGATCGACGCGGGTTTCGGTGGTGTTCGGACACGTCCGGCAGGACGGCGACGGCCCGGCCTGGCGACCCCTGGACGCCTGACCTGGCGGCGCGTCAGCCGGTGGTGAGCGCGGCCGTGCCGGTGCCGAAGACGGTCTCGGCGTCGCCGACGGGCAGTACGTCCATGACGGCCTCGGTGCCTGTGACGGCTTCGGAACCCGAGGTGCCGACCAGGCCGGTGGTGTCACCCGTGGCGTGGGCGTGCGGCGCGGTCAGGGAGAGGGCGACGCCGGCGGCGAGGGACGCGGCGGCGAGCAGGCTGCGCTTCTTCATACCCGGTTCAACGCCTGAGCGCGGCCGGAGGCACGGGTGATTCCCGGGCAGCGTGCTCCGCGCGGGCTCACGGGCAGGTTGGGACAGTTCGCGGCGGCTCAACCTCCGCCCGGATCCGCCCGGTTGAGTACCGCGTAGCCCTGGGCCGGGCAGGGAAGGATGGAGGTTCACGGGTGACGTGGCGGTAGGGGGAAGCCCCCCAGAGCGCCAACCTCAACTTGGCCTGTATTTCACTGCGATCGGCTCCACAGACGTCCAA
Source organism: Kitasatospora sp. P5_F3 (assembly GCF_054049135.1). NCBI lineage: Bacteria > Bacillati > Actinomycetota > Actinomycetes > Kitasatosporales > Streptomycetaceae > Kitasatospora > Kitasatospora sp. P5_F3. The sequence continues at coordinate 4,573 of NZ_JBFUMY010000091.1, forward strand.
CTGGGGACTCGGCGCGGATCTCGGTAGCCTCGAATGACACGTGCTTGCCCTGGCCGGAGAGCACGACCGTTCCTCTTTCAAGGGTGGCGGCGGTTGTCGGCCAACCCGACCAGCCGTCCACCTCGAAGTTCTTCACGCCGATGCAGACCAGGTCGAATTCGACCGCGTTGTGTCCGCGCGCCTGCCACAGGTCCGCGGCGCCATCCGGGACGGTGAAGGCGGAGAACCTCAAGGTGACCGATGCTGCGCGTTCGTCGATGAGAACGGACGTCAGGTCGTAGTCACTCAGCGGTGGCGGGGGTGAGCCCAGAACTTCGCGGACCGTCTCGGGATGGGTCAACTCGGCAGACCAGTCGTGGTCACTCATAGAACGTCTTCGCGGTCGTGGGAGGCAGCACCTGGTGCAGATGCTGGTCAAGTCGGCTCTCGAACCAGCGCTGAGCGGTATTGGGGTCCGCGTCGCCGGAGCGATAGGCGTTGAGATGGCTGGCCTTGAGCGCGGCATAGGCGGTSAAGTCCAACGAGAATCCCGCTCCGTGCACCGCGACCCTGATCCGGCGCTCGTAGACCTGAACGAGTGGGCTGAACTCGACGTCGACGACTGTGCGGTCGGGAACACCCCGCATCCGCAGGTCCTCGCCCACGGCCAGGAACTCGATCTGGGTCTCGAACCGGTCGCAGCCTGCCTCGGTCCAGGTCAGTGGAGCGTGGTCCGGAAAGCGTGGAAGCTCTACCCGCAACGTCACACCGGGGCCGTAGGGGCTCAGGTGGACCGACCTGAGGACGAGGTGCTCCAAGGGCGGCAGCTCGGTATAGAGCGCGGTCAGCCGCTCGGCGTGGACCAAGAGCTCCGACCACGTGTCGGCTGGCATGGATGGGCTCCTCTGCTCTGGACATCTCGCGCCCGGCGAGGTTGGCCCGATCATCGTCCAAGGGGCGGTCAGAGATCTGGAAAGTGCCCCTGAACTGGGATGACAGGGCTTGTCGAAGGTCCTGTTGGATCACCGAAGACGAGGCGCTTTGCAGGTGAAGAAGCGTAGCGGGTCCTAACCACGCGTCCGGATATCGGGTGGCGGATCAGAGGTGGTTTCGCAGGCCGGCGGGGGTGCTGCCAGTGGAGACCGCCCGCGTCAGCGGGCTGGACACCGTGCTGTCGTCGGCGCCGGCGCCCTGGCGCAAGGACCGCAAGGACCGCAAGGACCACGACATGACGGACGGTCATGAAAGATCGAGGTCAGGTGGGGCACCGCTGGCTCAGGGGTCCTGACGGTCCATCCCCTCTCCGCTCGTCACGACGGGACCGAAGCTCCGAGAAGTCGTGTGTAACATTCGGGAGCCCCCGACCCCTCTTGATATCTGTACGTACCGTGAGGGGGAGTGAACATGGCTGGCAGCCATACCGCTGCAGAGGCCAGGGACGCCGGGTTCCTGGAGCTGACGGCTGGGCGGACCGCGCAGCTGTATCGCACAGCGTGCCTGCTGACCGGCGGTGACACGCACCTGGCGGAGGACATGGTCCAGGACACGCTGGCTCGGATGTACGTGATCTGGCGTCGGCAGAATTCCTGGCTGATGGGCCGTTCGCGGATCGAGAATCCGGGTGCGTACGCGCAGCAGGTGCTGGTGCGCACCTTCCTCGCTCACCGAAAACGACGCTCCAGCGGCGAGCTGCCGATCGGGGAGCTGCCGGAGACCGGTGATCCGGGCGGTGACAGCGCGCTGCGGCTGACCCTGCTTCAGGCCCTTGCGCAGCTCAGCCCGCAGGACCGCGCGGTGCTGGTGCTGCGGCACTGGGAGGACCGCAGCATCGAGGAGACCGCCGAGATGATGCGGTCGACTCCGGGCGCGGTGCGGACCAGGACCACGAGGGCGCTGGCCAGGCTGCGCCCGCTGCTGGGCGATTCGCTCGCCGAGCTGGCGTCCCGCTGACCCCACTCCGCCGCCGGCTGTCCGGGCTCCGATCTTCGGGCTCGGACGGTCCGACCGCGCCCCACCCGCCCCCGACGTAGACCATGACGACAGTGACGAGGCTTCAGCGTGTCCAGTGACCAGCAGTTCGAAGAGGATCTGACGTACGCCATGTCGCGCACCGGCGAGGCGTTCCGCACGGAGACGGCGCAGCTGGACGCGGTCGGTCTCGAGCGCGGCCGCCGTGCCTGGCGGCGCCGTAGCGCGGCGGTGGTGGCGGGCAGCGCGACGGCGCTGGCCCTGGTCGGCGGGGGCACGTTCCTGGTGGTGGGGCGGAGCGGTCCGGCCACCTCGTTCGATCCGGCCGTCTCTGTCGTTTCGTCAGATGTCCCCAGCCCGTCCGGGCCGTCCGGGGTGGCTGCGKCGGGGGCKGCGAGCGGGGGCACCGGGACGGCCGGTCCGGTGCCGGTGCCGGTGCCGACCGAGCGGGTGCTGGCGGCGCTGAAGACGGTGCTGCCGGCCGGTTCGATCAGCGGTGTCGAGGGCCTGGAGGGCAGGGGCATCCCGGCAACCGGCGCGATGGTCCGGTTGCGCTTCGACGACGGCAAGGGCGTCGGCAGGCTGTCGGTGTCGGTGAAGCGCCTGGCTCGGCAGACGGCAGCCACCGCACCTGAACTGAAATGCCCGGACCGGAAGATCCTGCCGTACGACGCCTGCCACACCAGCACGCTCGCCGACGGATCGGTGCTGACACTCTTCCAGGGCCTGGAGTACCCCAACGGCGAGGCGGACACCAAGCGGTGGTCGGCAACGCTCTCCGGCAAGGACGGTCGGCTGATCGAGATCAGCGAGTGGAACGCGGCCGAGGACAAGGGGGCCCCGACCACCCGTCCGACGCCCCCGCTGACGACCGATCAGCTGTCCGCCGTGGCGACCGCGCGCGCGTGGGACAGCATCGTGGCCGAGCTTCCCGTGGTCGGCGGTCAGGCCGTCCCACGGGCCGAGTTCCCGGCCGAGCAGATCGTCGCCACCGCAGCCAAGCTCCTCCCGGCCGGGCTGACACCGGCCGACGCCAACACGGACATGGACGGATACGCCAACTTCACCGTCAAGGACGGCAAGGGCACGAGCCTGGTGGAGATCAACGTCCAGGACTGGCGCCGCGACCTCGCGCAGTCCTCGGGCAGTGTCATCTCCGGTCAGTACGCCAACGGACAGGCCCTGCCGGACGGCAGCCAGGTGGTCGAGCGCAAGGAGGGCACGAACCCCGGCCGCTGGATCGTCGAGGTGCTGCGGGCGGACGGGCTGCGCGTCGTGGTGGCGGCGTACAACAGCGGCGGGCTGAAGCAGGCCGCGACCCGCCAGACCCCGGTGCTGACCACCGAGCAGCTGCGGGCCATCGCGGTCAGCCCCGAGTGGAAGCTGCCGAGCTGAGCCTTGCCCAGCCGTCCAGGCGRAGGCCGACGGACGTACGCCCCGCCCCGACCCGGCCGCCTCAGGGCGGTACGGGCGGGGCGGGCGTACGCCACCGCGTCGGTCAGCACGCTTCGCGAGGCGTGCCTGCTCTTCGGGCGTCGGACTGATCTCACCAGCAATCACGACAGGCTGCTCAAGCCTGACGAGCTGTACGTGGCCGATGGCGCGCTGTTCTCCCCTGGCTGGGCGCCTTACCGGCGTGCCAGCACCACCGCCAGCTGTTCGCGGATGTCTGCCAGTACTTGCTCGGCGTCGTGTCCAGCGTTCACGCTCGCGGCCATGCTCATGAACATCAGCGCGGAGGTGGCACGGGCCAGGGTCGCGGCGTCGGCCCTGTCGCGAAACCCGTCGCGTCGCAGTACCTCAGCGACGGCCTGCTCGGTCTGGCCGACGATCGCCAGCGCCTCGGCGTGCCGGGGCTCTTCGGGGTCCCCGAAGACCATCTCTCGCAGGTAGGTACGGCCGTTGCCGGTGTGTACCCGGTTGCACTCCACAACTGGACGGATGATCGCGAGCACCGCCTCCAGGGCGCCCTCGGCTTTCTCGGCGCTGGCCCGGCCCCGGGCCMGCGCTTCGGCGTACAGGGAGTTCTGGATCAGCAGCAGCAGCTCACCCTTGCTCTTCACGTACAGGAAGAGCGTTCCGGTGCCGATGTCGGCCTTCTCGGCGATCTGCTGAGTGGTGACGTCCTCGACGCTGTACTCGGTGAAGAGCTCACGGGCGGCGGCGGTGATGCGGTCCAGCTTCTGCTGCTTGTTCCGCTCCCGCCGGCCCGACGGTGCGGGCGTGGTCGACATGCGGACCTCCGGGGAATAGATTTCTGACTGCGGTCATTTACGATTACAGTCGCAAGCGAACGGGTTCAGATCCATTCTGGCATGCCACTCCGTCAGTGGACCGGGCACCGCGAGCCGTCTGAACCGACAGCAGAGGAAGATCCGTATGACCACCTCACCTATCCTTTGGCAGCCTTTCGCGCTGGGCCGCGTCAAGCTCCCGCACCGGCTGGCGATGGCCCCGATGACCCGCAGCCGGGCCCTGCCCGACGGGACCCCCACGGAGCTGATGGCCGAGTACTACGGGCAGCGAGCAAGCCTGGGCCTCATCATCAGCGAGGGCACCCAACCCTCCCAGGACGGCCAGGGCTACCCGGGCACCCCCGGCATCCACACTCCCGAGCATGTCGAGGGCTGGCGGCGGATTGCCGAGGCCACCCACGCCGGCGGCGGGGCGCTCTTCGTCCAGCTGATGCACGTCGGCCGAATGTCCCACCCGGACAACACCCCGCACCACCGGCAGCCGGTGGCCCCCTCCGCGATCAGTGCCGGCCAGGACATGATCACCGCGAGCGGTATGCAGAAGACCCCGGTGCCACGAGAGCTCGCCACCGACGAACTGGCGGGCGTGGTCGCCGAGTTCCGACACGCGGCAGCGATGGCGGCCGAGGCCGGGGCCGACGGTGTGGAGATCCACGCCGCCAACGGCTACCTGCTGCACCAGTTCCTCTCCTCCAACGCCAACCACCGCTCCGACGGCTACGGCGGCTCGGTCGAGGCCCGGTCCCGCTTCGTGGTCGAGGTCGCCGCGGCTGTCGCAGAGGAGATCGGCGCCGACCGGGTCGGCATCCGCATCTCGCCCGGATTCCCGCTCGGCGGCATCGACGAGGGCGATGTGGAGGCGGTGCGCGCCCAGTACCGGCACCTGGTCGGCGAACTGGCCCCGCTGGACCTCGCCTACCTGCACATCCACCACCTCGGCGACGAGGAGCTGCTGCGCTCGCTGCGCGCGGTCTGGCCTACCGCGCTGCTGGTGCTCCGCTACGGCCGCAGCCGCGAGGAGCTGGCCGAGTACCTGGACTCGGGCCTGGCCGACATCTCCCCGGTCGGCCGCTGGGCGTTGGCCAACCCCGACCTGGTGGAGCGTCTGCGCGTCGACGCCCCGCTCACCGAGGCCGACCCGGCCACCCTCTACGGCGGCGCCGCCGCCGGCTACACCGACTACCCGACGCTGGCTCGGGCCTGAGCCCGCCGCGCCCACGAACAGAAGGAGCACCGTCATGACCTCGCTCAAGGGATCCGTCGTCCTCGTCACCGGAGCCAACGGCGGCATCGGCACCGAGTTCGTCCGCCAGGCGCTGGCCCGCGGCGCCACGAAGGTGTACGCCACCGCCCGCAACCCCATCACCTGGGACGACGACCGGGTCGTCGCACTGCCTCTGGACGTGACCGACCCTGCCTCCATCGCCGCAGCCGTCGAAGCCGCGCCGGACGTCACCGTCCTGATCAACAACGCGGGGACTTCGGTGTCCAGCCCCGGGATCCTCACCCAGACCGAGCAGGAGATCGCCCGGAACGTCGCGACCAACTTCCTGGGCCCGCTGAACCTGGCCCGTGCCTACGCCCCGGTTCTCTCCGGCAACGCCCCGGCGGCGCTGATCGACATGCACTCCGCGCTGAGCTGGTGGGCGGTAAGTGGGATCTACAGCGCCACCAAGGCTGCGCTGTGGTCGGTGACGAACTCCCTGCGCATCGAGCTGGCCCCGGCCGGAGTGCAGGTGGTCGGCGTGCACGTCGGTTATGTCGACACCCCCATGGCCGCCCACGCCGACGGCCCCAAGACCGACCCGGCCGACCTGGTGAAGACCGTCTTCGACGCCACCGAGGCCGGCCAGTACGAGGTGCTCGCCGACGATGCCTCGGTACAGCTGAAGGCCGCCCTGTCCGCACCGCTGGAAGCCACGTACTCACAGCTGGCCGGACCCGCGACCTGAGGCCGGCCCGCCGGCCTGGTGGGCCGCGAGCACCCGTGTGCCAATGGCACTGGGTGAACAGAGCGTGGCCCGCCATGCGGCGGCGCCGAGCCGGGTTCCGATAACACCCCTCGCGAAGTCCACGCACCGCCGCGGTACACCGCGGGACCCGTACTGAAGGGCAACGCCATGAACGACTTGGAACGCTCAACCCCGCGCCAGGAGCCCCCGGCGGCCTACAAGGACACCGCCAACCGGGTCGTCTCCGCCGCCGGGATTCGCTTCGCGTACCGCGACCTCGGCCCGCGCACCGGCACCCCGGTCGTGTTCCTGGTCCACCTGGCAGGCGTCCTGGACAACTGGGATCCCCGCGTCGTGGACGGCATCGCCGCCGAGCACCGCGTCATCACCTTCGACAACCGAGGCGTCGGCGCCTCCACAGGCACCACGCCGGCCACCATCTCCGAGATGGCCCACGACGCCATCACCTTCATCAAGGCTCTCGGATTCGACCGGGTCGACCTGCACGGGTTCTCCCTGGGAGGCATGATCGCCCAGGAGATCGCACTCGCCGAGCCGCAGCTGGTCCGCAGGATGATCCTCACCGGCACCGGCCCGGCAGGCGGCGACGGCATCAAGAACGTCACCCGCATCACCCACCTGGACACCCTGCGAGCCCTCGCCACCTTGCAGGACCCCAAGCAGTACCTGTTCTTCACCCGCACCGACAACGGCAAACGGGCCGGCAGGCAGTTCCTGGCCCGGCTCAAGGAGCGTACCGCCGGCCGGGACAAGCCGATCTCCCCGAAGGCGTACCTCGCCCAGCTCAAAGCCATCCACCGATGGGGGCTGCAGGCCCCGCAGGACCTGTCGGCGATCACGCAGCCCGTACTGGTCGCGAACGGCGACACAGACCGGATGGTCCCCACACCCAACTCCGCCGACCTGGCCCGGCGCCTGCCCGACAGCGAACTGGTGATCTTCCCCGACGCCGGCCACGGCGGCATCTTCCAGCACCACGAGCAGTTCGTGGCCAAGGCGCTGCAATTCCTCGGCCGTCCCTGAACCTGACAAGAAAGGACCGGCAAGCCATGAAGGCTTTCGTCGTCGAGCACTACGGCAAGGACGGCCTGCGCGCAGTGGACCTTCCCCAGCCGCGGACCGGCCCCAGGGACGTGCTGGTGAAGGTCAGCGCGGCCGGCATCAACCCGCTGGACAAGCTGGTCCGCGACGGGGAGTTCAAGCAGTTGCTGAAATACAAGCCGCCGTTCGTTCTCGGCCACGACGTCGCTGGAACCGTCACGTCGATCGGGTCTGCGGTGCAGGGATTCAACGTCGGCGACGAGGTCTACGCCCGGCCCCGCGATCTGCGCATCGGCACCTTCGCCGAGTACATCGCGATGGACGAGGATGACGTCGCCCTCAAACCGGCGAGACTGACGATGGCCGAGGCCGCCGCCGTACCGCTGGTGGCCCTGGCGGCCTGGCAGATCCTGGTGGAAAGGGCCGGCATCGGGCCAGGATCGAAGGTACTGGTCCATGGCGGCGCCGGCGGCCTGGGATCCACCGTCATCCAGCTCGCCAAGCACCTCGGTGCACACGTCGCCACCACTGCACGCGGTTCTGTCGAGGACCTGGTGCGCTCCCTCGGGGCCGATGTGGTGATCGACTACACCCAGCAGGACTTCTCCACGGTGCTGTCCGGCTACGACCTCGTCATCGACGGTATCGGCGGAGACAACCTGATGAAGTCGCTGACGGTGCTTGCCCCCGGTGGCCTGGCACTCGGCGTGGCCGGCCCCCCTGACGCCGCGTTCGCCCGGCAGCTCGGCGCACCCCGCGCCTTCGAAGCGGTGCTCTCGTTCCTGAGCCGCAAAGTTCGCCGGGCCGCCAGGAAGGCCGGCGTGCACTACTCGTTCTTCTTCATGCGCGCCAGCGGTGAACAACTGGCCCACCTCGCCGACCTGTACAACACCGGCGCACTCCGCCCGGTCATCGACACCGTGTTCGCATTTGACGAGACACCTCAGGCGATGGCGTACGTCGAAGACGGCAAGACCAAAGCCGGCAAAGCCGTCCTCTCCCTCGACTGATCCGCACGCCGCACCGCAGACGCGCACTTGGAGTCGGCCGTGCCGGACTGAAGGGGACGACAGCCCCGCCCTGCCTGGCAGCTTCCACGCCGACACAGCCCGAGGAGCCGGACCAGGGACGACGGACCCGACACAACAGGCGGCTGCCGGGCACTGAGCTTGCTCCGCTTTGACGGACACCATCGGTGTGGTGGTCAGGCCGCGAGGACGGTCTCGTACTCGGTTCCTGTGACTTCTACGGCGGCTGGAAGGCGGCGGATGGCACTTCCACGCGCACGGACGTCCTCCTTTACGACGGACCGGATTCTTTGCGGATCGGCGGCACGGCCGTGGCACTGGACTCCGGTGCCGCTGGCGGAGTCTTCTCTACGGGGGCGGCTCCTCCTACCTGCTGGTGACGGGCTTTGCCGTTGGCGGTCTGGCGGCGGCAATTGCCTGGCCGGTGTTTCTCCGGCGCACCTGGCGCTCTTCGCATGGGCGCCGAACTTCGTCACTGGAGTCAGCTGAAGTAGCCGCCTGACCTGGAATCGAGAATGAACGCGCTTCCGCAGGTCGCTGAACCGGGCCGAGTTGGAATCTGGCCCCGCCGTGCGAGCGGCGGGGCCAGACTCGTTTCCTCGGCGATGGCAAGCTCAGGCACCGACGTACGCCGCCAGGTGCTCGCCGGTGAGGGTGGAGCGGGCCGCGACCAGGTCGGCGGGGGTGCCCTCGAAGACGATCCGGCCGCCGTCGTGGCCGGCGCCGGGGCCGAGGTCGATGATCCAGTCGGCGTGGGCCATGACCGCCTGGTGGTGCTCGATGACGATGACCGACCTGCCGGAGTCGACCAGCCGGTCGAGCAGGCCGAGCAGGTGCTCGACATCGGCGAGGTGCAGGCCGGTGGTCGGCTCGTCGAGGACGTAGATCAGGCCCTTCTCCGCCATGTGGGTGGCCAGCTTGACCCGCTGCCGCTCGCCGCCGGAGAGGGTGGGGAGCGGCTGGCCGAGGGTGAGGTAGCCGAGTCCGACGTCGACGAGCCGACGGAGGACGGCGTGCGCGGCCGGAGTGCGCGCTTCGCCGCTGCCGAAGAACTCCTCGGCCTCGGTCACCGACATCGCGAGCACCTCGCTGATGTCGCGGCCACCGAGGTGGTGTTCCAGCACCGAGGCGTTGAACCGCTTCCCCTCGCACTCCTCGCAGGTGGAGGCGACACCGGCCATCATCCCGAGATCGGTGTAGATGACACCGGCACCGTTGCAGTTCGGGCAGGCACCCTCGGAGTTGGCGCTGAACAGTGCCGGCTTCACCCCGTTGGCCTTCGCGAAGGCCTTGCGGATCGGCTCGAGCAGTCCGGTGTACGTCGCCGGGTTGCTCCGGCGCGAGCCCCGGATCGCGCCCTGGTCGATCGTCACCACCCCCGCGCCCTGGGGGATCGAGCCGTGCACGAGCGAGCTCTTGCCGGAGCCTGCCACGCCGGTGATGACGGTCAGCACCCCGAGCGGGATGTCGACGTCGACGTCGTGCAGGTTGTTCGCGCTCGCGCCCCGGATCTCCAGTGCGCCGGTGTGCTTGCGCACCGTCTTCTTGACGCTCGCCCGGTCGTCGAGGTGACGGCCGGTCAGCGTCCCGGCCGCCCGCAGCTCCTCGACGGTTCCCTCGAAGCAGACGGTGCCGCCCGCGGTGCCGGCACCGGGGCCGAGGTCGACCACGTGGTCGGCGATCGCGATCGCCTCCGGCTTGTGCTCCACGACCAGCACCGTGTTGCCCTTGTCCCGCAGCCGGAGCAGCAGGTCGTTCATCCGCTGGATGTCGTGCGGGTGCAGCCCGATGGTGGGCTCGTCGAAGACGTAGGTGGTGTCGGTGAGCGAGGAGCCGAGGTGCCGGATCATCTTGACGCGCTGGGCTTCGCCGCCCGACAGCGTGCCCGAGGGCCGGTCGAGCGAGAGGTAGCCGAGGCCGATCTCGACGAACGAGTCGAGGGTCTGCTGCAGCGCGCTGWGCAGCGGCGCCACCGACGGATCGTCGAGGCCGCTGACCCACTTGGCCAGGTCGCTGATCTGCATCGCGCAGGCGTCGGCGATGCTGATCCGCTTGATCTTCGAGGACCGGGCCCCCGCACTGAGCCGGGTGCCGTCGCAGTCGGGGCAGGTGGTGAAGGTGACCGCCCGGTCGACGAACTCCCGGATGTGCGGCTGCATCCCCTCCCGGTCCTTGGCCAGGAAGGACTTCTGGATCCGCGGGATCAGCCCTTCGTAGGTCATGTTGATGCCCGCGATCTTCATCTTGGTCGGCTCGCGGTACAGGAAGTCCTGCAGTTCCTTCTTGGTGTACTTGCGGATCGGCTTGTCCGCAGGGAAGAAGCCCGACTCGCTGTAGAGCCGGTAGTTCCAGCCGCCCGCCTTGTAACCGGGGATGGTCAGCGCGCCCTCGGCCAGCGACTTGGAGTCGTCGTACAGCTGGGTGAGGTCGACGTCGGAGACCGTGCCCCGGCCCTCGCAGCGCGGGCACATGCCGCCGGTGACGGTGAAGCTGCGCCGCTCCTTGACGGTCTGTCCGGCGCGCTCCATGGTGATCGCGCCCGCCCCGCTGACCGAGGCGACGTTGAAGGAGAACGCCTGGGGCGAGCCGATGTGCGGCTGGCCGAGCCGGCTGAACAGGATGCGCAGCATCGCGTTGGCGTCGGTGGCGGTGCCGACCGTGGAGCGCGGGTCCGCGCCCAGCCGCTCCTGGTCGACGATGATCGCGGTGGTCAGTCCCTCGAGTACGTCGACCTCGGGCCGGGCCAGGGTCGGCATGAAGCCCTGCACGAAGGCRCTGTAGGTCTCGTTGATCAGCCGCTGCGACTCCGCGGCGATCGTTCCGAACACCAGTGAGCTCTTGCCCGAGCCCGAGACGCCGGTGAACACCGTGAGCCGGCGCTTCGGGATCTCGATGCTGACGTCCTTGAGATTGTTCACGCGCGCGCCGTGCACGCGGATCAGATCGTGGCTGTCGGCAACGTGCAGCGCAGACGACTGCGTGTCCGTCCTCTTGGCCCTGCTCATCGTGTCTCCATCTGTTCGTGCGGGACCGCCTGCACGGTCTCCGTCAACGTCGCGTTCGGCGCAGGGACCAAGGTATCCAAGCCAGTTCGGCCCGTGGCGGTACCGGGCCCGGCTGCGCGGCGAACCCCGGCCGGGAGGTCAGGCCGGGGTTCGC